>DAIDIZ010000029.1 GCA_027451585.1 Chlamydiota bacterium | reverse complement strand
GAATAACTCAGCCTTTTCTCTCCCACCCTCACCTGTTTTAGAGGTTTTTCTAGGCTTCTCGAAAATCTGCACCCCTACTCCTAGGAAATGTTTCTTCCAGTCAGAAAGCAATATGGGATGTACCCCCAATTCTCCTGCCAGTTGTGTTGCTGTTTTTTTTCTCCCTTCAGGATCTCCATTACTGCCTTAAGTTTAAACTCAGGGGTGAGGTGGTCGTGACAAATTCTAGGAACTCTAGCTTTTTTAACAGATTGTTTGATAGACTTCGGCTTTTCGAAAAGGAAAGATCTATGTTAAACGGTCAAAAATTGCTTCTGTTTTTCGCTCTTCTTCTTTTTTTGGAAAATGTTCAAGCAAAAGTTAGAATTCTCACCTTCCATTTCAATAAGCCCAATTTTATCGAATTGCAGTACAAGACGTTTAAAAAATTTTCAGAAGATGATTTTGAAATGATCGTCTTTAATGACGCAAATACCCTAGAAAGAGAAAAGGGGATTTCTGAAATGTGCGAACGGTATGGGATTCAGTGCGTTCGTTACCAGCCTGAATGGCATGAGACCGACCCACTCAACCCTTATCTCGAAGGGATTTTAAAAGATCCGGAAGTCTATAGCCATGTGGGGTTTTCTCGTGTCGGAAACATACAAGTGGCAAGTCAAGCAAGCGTCAGGCATTGTCATGTGATTCAGTATGCACTTGACCATTACGGATATACGCATGATGGGCCTGTTGTGATCATGGATGGAGATGCGTTCTTCATTCGTCCGATCAGCATTTGTGCCCTTCTCGAATCAAAAGAAATCCACGGGATTAAAAAACTGGTTTGGACGGAATGTGTTGATTATCTGTGGGTTGTGTTTATTGCTTTTGACCCGAGACGGCTTCCCGACCTCGAGGATTTGCGTTTCCATCTCGATTTAATCGGGTCGAATGTCTATGATTCGGGGGCTCATTCTTATCACTATTTGAAGAATCATCCTGAGGTGAGGGCGGAAAAGATCTTAGGCTATTCGAGTACTGGATTTCGTCATTGGGAATGGGCGAGTTTGTATGATTGGGGATTCAACAAAAGGGAGGGGGAGTTGATCAAGGAACTTCCCTGGCCTCAGTGTGTTGAGTTTCACATGACAAATCGGGTGTTGCATTTTGGTGCGAGCGCCTTTACTTTAGAAGGTCATGATGAAAAAGAGGCATGTATGACTCGCTTCATCAATGACATCCTCAATCATTGAGAGAAGTGTCCGCAATAAGCTCTTCGTTGTAAAGGCGAAGGGTGTCGGAAAGGCCTTGGGTGGTTCGGAGAAGGGTCCCAAATTGGCGTTTGAATGTTTCGTCTTCGACGATTTTTTTCTTCTCATCTCCTGCCAGTTCTAAGAGTTCTGTAAGTCTTGCAAGAGAAGTTTGGATCGCATCCACTTCCCCTTCAAAGTAGGTGCGGAATTCTTTGGCTGTATCGAGTGATTTGAGGATGTTGGATCTTCTTGTTCGACTTTTCTTCCATTGTTTATCGTACTGAAAGAGGAGCCCGTAATGGTTGATGTCGTTCATGAGGGTCTCTCCTTTACTCATCAGTGAGCTCATCCGGAGGTAGAGATCTTCTCCAGAAATGAGTTTTCCAATTGTTCCTGTCTGGTGGGCTAGATCGTGAGAGACTTGATTTAGATTGCGCAGAGTGAGTGCTCCATCAGAGTTGAATGCATCGGCCGCATCTTGTAGAGATGCGGCAAGCCTTGCGTAGCGGCTTAGGAGCTGCTCATCTGCAAGGCTCGATTTAATCAGATCGAGATTGTCAGTCAAGAGGCGTGCTCCATTTTGAATGGAGGAAATAAGATCAGGGTCAAAAAGGGTGGATAAGAGACCGGCTCCTTGATTGAAAAAGGTATTGATCCCTTGAATTGATTGAGAAAGTCCGTCTTGGTTCTTGGTAAACCATTGATCTATTCGAGCTATTGAGGATTCTAACCGGCTGGATGCCTTGGTGATGTGATTGAAGGTGTTCTCTAGGGGGTCGATCGAGCTTGCTGTCAGGACTTGGTCGGTTACAAGTGTGGCTGTTTTCCCTTGAGGAGCCGCTTTGGGTAGAATGGCGATCGATTTTTCTCCCATTAATCCTGTTGTGCGGATAGCCACTTCATCAGAATTATAGACGTCGATGCTGGAATCGATTTTTAAGGTGAGTTGGTAAAAATAGACCCTTCCAGTGTCATCGGGAATCATGCTTCTCGCTTCACGAATCTCCTGGATAGCGATCACTTCTCCGATGGGTCTTCCGGCAAAAGTAACTCTAGTCCCGATCGAAATCCCGGCTATATTGGCAAAACGAACGGATAATGTTTTTTTGCCATCTCCGATTTTGGGGTTGAGAAAGAGAATCATCGAAATAGCGAGAATGATCGCAGCCGCAACAAATAGGCCGATCAAGATATTTTTCATTCTCTCTTTCATTTTGTATCCTTTCTAAGGGTGTATTTTAGGTTGTTTTTAAGAAAATCAATTGTCGGATCTTTGATTTTCATGAATGTGTCGATGTCTGCTACGTAGGCAATTTTTCCGTCGCGGTGCAGCGCTAGCCTATCAGCCATGAAAAGAGCCGAATGGACGTCATGTGTGACGACAATGGTGGTTCCCCGGAGCTCTTTTTGGGTCTGGACAATGAGTTCATTGATTTGTTGCGCTGTGACTGGATCAAGTCCTGTGGTCGGTTCGTCATAAAGGAGAATGGAAGGACGATAGACAACCAGTCGCGCAAGGCCGGCCCGTTTCCTCATTCCTCCGGAAAGATCGGAGGGCATTTTCTTTTCGGTCCCCTCAAGGCCTACCATCGCTAGAGCCTCTGTCACTTTTTGCTTGATGATGGCCTGAGGGAAGGCCTTGCCTGTTACAGGATCTTCGTGCTGATTGAGGTAAAAAGCGGTGTTTTCTTCGATGTTCATGGAGTCAAAAAGGGCCGCTCCTTGAAAGAGCATTCCCATGTTTTTCACCGTTTGATAGATGATGTTTTTTTTGCATTGGGTGATGTCGATTCCGTTGATCTCGATCACGCCTGAATCTGGTTTTTCAATACCGATGATGTGGCGAAGCAGAACGCTTTTCCCCGCTCCTGAACGGCCGAGAATGACGAGGATTTCGCCCTGGTGAACATCTAAATCGAGGCCTTCTAGGACATTGACTGACCCATATTTTTTCCATAGATTGCGCACTTTGATCATCGGTGCATCCAGTCGTAGCGCATCTGTTGGTGGACCATATTGAGGGCCATTGTGAGAAAGAAGTCGGAGATCAAGATAAGGACATAGCTTGTCACAACGCTTTCGGTCGTGGCTTTGCCAACTCCTGCGGCCCCACCTGAGGTTTTCATCCCCTTGTAACAGCAAACGGTAATGAGGAGGACGCCAAAGATGAATGATTTAATGACGCAGGTGGCTAAGTCGAACATCGTGATGTGGATTCGCATCGGGTTGAAATAGGAGGAGGTAGGCATGTGGGAGAGTGAAATGGCGATGAGATACCCCCCTAAAATCCCCATCAAAGCACTAAATAAGGTGAGAAGCGGAATGGTCACAATCCCTGCGATGAACCGAGGAGCAACAAGATAAGCTAATGGGTTGACAGCCATGGAACGAAGGGCGTCGATCTGTTCTGTCACCTTCATCGTCCCTAGTTCTGCGCACATAGCGGAACCCACTCGTCCTGTGACCATGAAGGCGGTCAGGATGGGGCCAAGCTCAGTGATCATCGCTTTGCCCACCAAGACGCCAGTGACGGCAGAAAGCCCCTTTTCTCCCAGTTGGTAAAAAGATTGGGCAGCCAATACAAAGCCGGTTGTAAATCCTGTGATGGCGACCACTGGGAAAGAACAGACGCCGATATGGTAGAGCTGATCTCGGATGAGCTTCCAAGAGGGGGTTTGTCGCATGGCGGCGCCGACGACGTCAGAGATGAGGGAGGCGTATTCTCCCATCATTTCGAGAAGGCGCAGAGTTTTGAGTTTCACAGCTGCAAGCAAGAGCATTTCCCTTGAGAGCGCTTCACACTCTCAAGGTATACATACATGAGCTGTTATTTTGATGCAATTAGGTCTATACTCATTCCACTCCAAAATGGCCCAAGAAAGCCGAATTTGTTAACCATTCTTCTGATTCGCTTTCAGATGAATCGGAAGAATGGCTAGCGCTTGAGTGATTACGACCCGACGACTCGTTTGAATAACTCGCGGACGGAGTTGAAGAAGTTCATCATCTCTTGGAGGAAGTTGTTGGCCCCCCCTTTTTCTTGCGCTTCGTTGCCGAGGAGCGTTGATTTCAACGTAGCATCGTTTTGATATATGGTTGATTGCGCGAATGCTGTCTGTTGCAGCGGGGGCTGAAGGACTCCTGTGAGGACGTTTTGAACCAGTCCTGAGAGGCGGTCTAATGAAGATGTTTTTTCATCCGATTGTAAAGAGAGAAGGGAGAAGATCTTCTCCTGGCTCTCTGTGGTTATAAGCCGTGGGAAAAGCAAAGGAAATGCAACCGAAGCTCCCGTACAAAGGAAAGGGCACCATCCTTGTTTTCTCTGCCAAGAAGCTGCTCTCAGGGTGCTTTGTTCGTAGGCTGCTTTCAGTTTCTCTTCACTTAAACGGGATCTGTGAGAAATGGAGCTAAAGAGCGATGAACAGCGGTTGACGAGTTCCTGGATTTTGAAGAGGAGGTTACCAGCTGTTATCTTGGCTACCGGAGCCACTGTTTGGGTGATATTCTGAATAGGAGAAAGAGTCATACATTTCCTACTTATTTTAAAATTGATTTGATAGATTCAGAGATTTTGGTCAAAAGAGAGAGAATTCTTTCGGATTCTTTTGAGTCATTTCCCATTTGGTAGATGCAATTCATGATTTGTCCACTTCTCTCTTGGAGTGTCGCGGTTGCATCTTTTGCTTTTTTTTCAATATAGGCGCTTCCGAGTTGAAGGCCATTCATGAGGAGATTCAGCGCTTGTTGCCCCGAAGGGATCCAAGATGTGAGTTTCTCTCCCATTCCTTTCACTAAATCTGATTGGATAAGCGAAACGCCTCCTTTCATTCCAAGAAATGTGGAAGCTATTCCCATGGCCGAGTTGATCCAAGAAGAGATTTTCTCTTGGGTCTCTTTCGATTGAGTGAAAAAGGAGCCTATGTTTTGTCCTTGCAATGCTTTTTGAGCAAGTTTTATGAGTCCTGATGCGATGAGGGGTGTGCCGAGTTGCGGTTGAGAGGTCGCAAAGCGGGTGAAAAGACCTAGGCCAAGTGATGATCCCGCGGTTACCCATTCGGATCGATTCATCCAAGTGCCCCATCTTTCTTTAGAAACAAAGGCGGCAGTTCGGCGAGTCTCTTCGGAGAGCCTTTCTTGCTGAAGCTTGTTGATAGAACCCTCTCTATGGGTCAAATCGGCGTCAAGATCAGAGACTTGTCCAGAAAATACCTGGTTGATCTGATTGTAAACGGAGAGAAGGATCAGAGTTGCGTGCCGGTTTGCTGCAATCATCAGTGCTTCCTTCCGTTTTCGAGGATTTTGCGATAGAGTTCACTTGATTGATCAATCATTCTTTTGACTGTATCGTAGATCGATTGCATGTTCTGAACAATGGTTTGCATTTTCGTGAAGTTTTGCTGTAACTGCGTTCTGTATTGCTCTTGATAGGAGCTGATCATCGTTTTGATCTGAGAGATGGACGCTTTTGTGAGGGGTTTTTTTTCGTCCTCAATGAGTGAAAGCCCCTTCTCTTTCAATGTTTGTAACTGGGCGCGGATCTCTTGTTCATTCTTGACCTCTTCTCCTTCATGAGGGAGTAATCGAGAGAGCTTCTGGACAGATTCGATTAAGTCGAGAATGGATTGTGATTTTTTTTCCAATCCACTCACATTGTTCGTTTGTGCTTTCTCAAAGGTAAGGGCGAGGTTGACGAATTCTCTCATTGAAAGAAGATTCATTTTTTCATCGGAGGGGGAGCGCCTGGTATCTGAAGGAGGAAGTTCACTGAAATCTTGGGTTGTAACTGGATTGATTTCAAAGCCCATTAAAAAACTCCTTAATTGAATCTTTAATTGCTGTCTTTCGTAATTAACATCATTACTTAGAAGCGGCCATATTATATTCGGCGAGCGTATTTTTGGTCAATCAATTCTTCTTTTTAGTAGCAACCTCTGCTCAAAAAGGAAAGGAAGCGGTGGTACCTTGTTATTTTTAGTAGATATGACTCCAGCGGATGGTGAATTTTCCCTGTTCCTGAGCTTGGTCACTTTCAAGCAGAAGGGAAATCCCTCCCTTTCCTTCTACTTCAATTTTGATGTTGGTGCTGGAAGCGTCTGCTCCTTGGCTAAAAGAGACGAGGACGTCTTCGGCCACGTATTTGCCGACTTCTACGGCAATCGTCTCTCCCCCTTCTGCTGTGAGGGAAGGAACAGAGATAATTTGAATCCGGTCGACGCCCAGAGATTTTTTTGTTTGCTCTAAGACGGAGGGCCCTTCTCCGGCGAAAGAGGAGATGGCGCTGACGATCTGGATGGCTTGGAAGCTGTTGATTTCGGTGAGTTCTTGGCCAAAGAGGAGGTAGGCCATGATGGCGCCAAGGGGAAGGGGCGGGGAGGACTGGAGGGTGAGCTGAGGGTTGTTGAGGGGGCCTTTGAGCTGTGCGGTGATCAGTACATCTTTTATTTGCATGGAACCGGCTAGGTTCAGATAGGGGATCTCATTTTTTTCTCCGCTCAAGGTTAGTGTTCCGTCCAGGAGGTGGAATTCTCTATCAGAAATAGTGAATTTTCCTTTGATGAGTTCGATTTTGCCTTTGGCCTCGATCGCTGTTAGGGTCCCGCCCACATTGAACTGTCCTTTCCATTCAGATTCGAGGCCTCTTCCTGAAATAAAGAGATCAGATGGAGCCTCAACGCTTAAGGAGAGATGAAGGGGAAAGGGGGGCGTTTTTGGGGGGCTGGTGGGCTCGAGAATGGGAGTGGAGACGTTGGTATAGACGACTTGCAAATCGGGTAAGGGTTTCGGGATACGACTTGGAATGAGGATCTCCGTTTTGAGGAGATCGAGATGGCCTGACGCAAGTGCTTCTTTGAGATTGCCTGTGATGGAGAGATGTCCTTTCGCCTCGGTGTCGACGAGATCGATGATGCGGGAGTGAAAATCAGAGAGGGTGAGGTCGATTGTATAAGGGAAGTTTTCTTCGGGAAGGAGTCGCATGTTGCCTATGGCCTTGAGGGTCCCCTTTTTTTCGGGGTCTTGGGCTGAAAAGGAGGCAAGTTGCAGAGTTGTTCCTTTGGCGTCTAGAAGAGCGTGGATGTTATGCAGTTCAGTTCCCGTGTAATAATTTTGATAAAATCCTTGCAGCCATTCACAGCTTCCTCTGAGATGAGGTTCTTGCCAAGTGTGAGAAAGGGTGAGTTGCGTGAGGCACTCTCCTTCGATCCGATGGGTCCCTAGGTTGACAAAGTCGAATACTTGTTCGATGGGACCCGAAAAGGAGAGGTGTCCATTCAGTTCTTCTCTTTTCAGGATGGCCCATTTCCAAGGAGATAATGAGGCCTCCACGGGAAGACTGAGATCTCCTTGTAGGTGGGTGAATGAAGTGCTTATTTTGAGCGTTCGATCTGCTAAATGCCCTTTGATCTCTCCTTGACTTTTGGATGATTCCATCCGCCCAGCGATTGGGATTTCAAGATCGGAGATTCTGGCAAAGAGGGTCCCGTCGGTTGTTTGTTCCGTTTGAAAAAGAGAGCAGTCGAGATCGATCGATCCTCTGATGGGGATATCAAAGGGGTTTAGAGAGAGAATGTCGATGGGTAGGTTTTGGGCTTGTAAAGAGGCTTTTTCATTGTTGAACTGGCAGGCTAAAGTCCCTTCTCCGACGTTGAGTGAGAGGGGCGCAATGGTAACGGATTGGGGTGTCCAAACAAAAGAGGAGGGAGAAGTGAGCTGGAGGGAGTGGTCAAAGAAGGTTCCGTCGATCTTTTCTAAGATACAAGCGAATTTTTGAGGTCCCCTATCCCAAAGGCCGCTTGTCTCGATATGGAAGGGGTGTTGCCAAGTCCCATTGATTTGGCAAGAAAAGGGAGCCCCTTCTTTATTCATCGAGGTTTCCAGGTGGGCCGACTGAATCGCAAGCGATTTCCATCCCCCGTTTTCTACATCACACTGAAGAGTTCCACTCATTTTTTCAAAAACTGAACGGAGATCGGAACGGATTTTGATTTTTTGAAGGAAGCGATTTTTGTATTGAAGATGCGTCCCTTCGATCTCGAAAACAATTTCTTCTCCCCCCTTCCATGAGATGTTCCCCGAAGAAGCTCCGTAAAGAGGGGAATAAAAAGGGTGTAGATCAGAGATAGTAAAGAGAACATTGCCTGAAGGCGCCGTCTCGGGTGCAATATAGAGAGTTGCTTCTACATGGAGCGGTATTGAATCGAAAAGCAGAGAGGAAAAAGCCCATCCTTTTTCGTTGTCCCAAGAAAAATCGGAAGAACCTTTCCAATTGAGATTGCGAAAGGTAGCATCTAGAGATGTTTTTCCTGACAAGATCCCTCCTTGATAGGTGGCTTGGATCTCTCCTTCCATTTTGGAAACGGGTTGTTCGTCGATCGAAAGAGAGGAAGTTCTTAAATGGCCTTTTGCCTCGAGAATCCCCTCCTTTTGAGAAAGGTGGAGGTGGGCGAGATAGGTACCATTGATGGCAAAGGGGGATGTGATTCTCATCGGTGTAGAGAGAAATTCGATCGCAGCGTGATCTAGGCTCCATTCAGAGGTAATTTGTCCGATGATTTTGATTCTTCCATAAGGGTTTTCGATTCTCCCTTTTTCGATAGACCAGGTGCCGAATTTTCCCTGTTTCAAATAGGCGGCAATCGACCAGTCGATATTACGCCAATGGAGATCCAAAGAAGTGGTGATTTTTTTACGACTTAAGGAAAGAGAACCTTTGATATCAGAGAAAAGCTCGTTTTTAAAATGGACGTTTGTGAGGTGGAAGTGGGGAAGCTGGATTTTGAATGCAGTGGAGAGGCTCTCTCCTGCTGACAAAGTGTTGTTAATGTAGATCTCCTCAGCTTCGAGGTGTTTGATCTCTAGCTCTCTTTTGAATAAAGCGAGAAGGGAGATCGATCCTTTGAGCGATTGGCAAGAGAGACGGAAATCTCCTTTCTCGATACGGACATCGTTCCAGTCGATCCGGGGAAAATGGTGGGTAACGGTTTTTACCTCGATTTTCCATCCCGATTTTTCTAGATTTTTTGTTGCATAGAGGAAGAGCTCTCTTTGTACCCACCCATTTTGTAAAATACCATCGAGAATCGCGACCAAAAGAAAGAGGGCGACGACAAGAAGAGCCACTTTTTTCATTCCAAAATCCTGTGGGGATAGTGAAAGATATAGCCTGCGGCTTTGATCTTGTGATTAGAAATTCGTTTATTGCCGCTATGTAAGCTCGACAGAGAGGGATCCCATTGTACTGGGTTTAAGTGAAATTTCTGTGCAATCAGTGAGTAGAGTTCTTTCCTAGAAGGGTGATCATCATCGGAGAGGTTGTAAATGCCGGTGAGATGATGGCTGAGGAGGTAATGAATGGCTTCAGCACAGTCGGTTTTATGGATCATGTTCGTATATTGGTCCCCCGAACCCGGAATGGGGTGGTTTTGTACACTCTTGACCCGTTTTGAAATCTCTCTGCCAGGACCATAGATTTCAGAGAGGCGCAAGATCGTGACGTTCCAGCCGATTTCTTCCAAACTTGCATAGGTCTTTTCCGCTTCGATCAAGATTTTCGCCAGTTCTCCTTTCCCAGAGAGGGGGCTCGTCTCGTCGACCCAAAGGCCGTGATGGTCCCCGTAGACCGAGGTGCTGCTCACATAGAGAATATCTCTCGGCATGTCCATTTCAAGAGCTAATTTGCGAAAAATCTTCGCCGTGTGGAGATAGGCGCTCTCATAATGTTCTGGACCGTCGGGAGCGATCGTGATCACAAGGGTGTCATGATTGGCAATCAACGGGATGAATTCCTCTTCATCATTGCCTCGCAAGAGGACACTTTTTTGAGCCACTTTCGATAGCTTTTCAAGCTTTTCGGGACTCCTTGTTGTCGCTGTTACAGGGAATCCTTTTTTGGTCCAAAGGGAGGCCAATTCCTCTCCCAGATATCCGCATCCGATAATGGCAATATTCACGATAACGCCCCATGTACTTTTTCTAACGCCTCTTTAAGAGGCCCGTTTTCTTTTTTCTCGAACGCGCCGCTTTTGGCAAGCCAATCTAGATAATCTTTCGGGATGTCGGCAATCATCTTCCCTGCGTATTTCCCAAAAGGCATTCGGACAATTTGTTTTGTTTGCTTGAGCAATTCAAGAATCGTTTCGCAAGGGAGATCTCCTGTCATTTTTGTGAAGAGCTCTTTCAAGACAATTACGTCATCTAAGGCTCTGTGGGCTTGATTGGCCGCAATCCCGTATACCTCTCGCAAGATCTGTAGGCTATGGCGAGGAAGGTCGCTCCGATATTTCCTTGCCCACTTGAGAGAGTCGGCAAAGGTCCAATCGGGCATAAGAAGCTCCGCCCTTTGGAATTCACCCCTTAAAAAAGGTTCATCAAAAGCATCATTATTATGAGCGATCAGCACCACATCCCCTTCACAAAAGGAAGTGAAATCAGCCAGAGCTTTCCCAATCAAGGGAGCATCTTTCACCATCTCATCTGTGATATGAGTAATGGCAGTCACTTCTGGAGGAATCGAACATTCGGGGTTTGTGAACGTACAAAAACTTCTGTCTCTTTCAGGATCAAAGGCAGCAAGTTCGACAATCCGATCTTTCCCCGGTCGGATTCCCGTTGTTTCGGTGTCGTAATAAATAAATCTTTTAGCCATACAGGGGACGAACATATCCCAATGGTTGTTTTCTCTTCAATTTTTTATGTGATTTAGGTTACATTGATCAATATGAACAAGTGCTATTTTTTGCTTCTTTCCCTCCTTTTGACAGCATGCTCCTACTCCTCGGGGGAGGATGATGAGTTGAGGACTGTTCCTGTGACGAATAATCCTCATGTGATTCCAAATCATGGTTCAGGATTGCCTATGATGGGCGGAGGGTAGTAATTTGAAAGAGAACTATTCGTTTTTTCCTTTTGATTCTGAAAAAGTGATCAAAGAAGTCGGGCGGGAAAAGCTCTTAGAGGTTCTGCGAGAAATGGTGATGATTCGCAATCTCGAAACGAGAGGAGAGGCTGCTTATCAGCAGGGGAAAGTCGGAGGATTTTACCATTCGTATGCGGGACAAGAGGCGATTCAAACAGGCTGTTTAGCTGCTTGCGGAAAAAAACACTGGTTTACAACGACCTATCGATGTCACGCCCTTGCCTATCTCTTAGGGGCAACTCCCAACGAAATCATGGCGGAGCTCTATGGAAAAGAGACAGGCAATGCGATGGGAAGAGGGGGATCGATGCATCTTTATGCTGACCGTCTTTTAGGAGGTCTTGCTATTGTTGGCGGGCATGTTCCAATTGCAACAGGCGCTGCGTTTTCCATCCAATATCTCGAGCAAAAGGGTCTTGTCTCTTTTTGTTTTCTAGGAGAGGGGGCAGTAGTTCAAGGCGCTTTTCACGAATCGCTTAATTTGAGTTCTTTGTGGAATCTCCCCTGCATCTATGTGATTGAAAATAATCAATGGGGCATGGGGACTGCGGTGAACCGAGCCGTTTGTGTACAGCCGATCGCAGAGCATTTTGCCAAAGCCTATAACATCAGTTCTTATACGCTCGATGGGATGGATTTCTTGAGTTGTTATGCCGGTTTTCGATCTGCTCAAGAAGAGGTTGTGAGGACCTCTCGCCCCGTCTTGATCGAAGCGGTATGTGAAAGATTCCGCGGTCACTCGATTTCAGATCCAGGTCTTTATCGGACAAAAGAAGAGCTCCAAAAAGCGATGCAAAAAGATCCAATTATCCACCTAAAAGAACTTTTGTTTGCCAAGAAGTGGTTGACGGAGGAACGTTTTAAGGAGATCGATAAAGAGACAAGGGATGTTGCGATCCAAGCGATGGAGTTTGCTGAGAATAGTCCCTTTCCCAATCCGATCGTTCTCGAAGAAGGGGTATTTGCGCCAAAGGAGATAGTGTGATGAAAACGCAAGTGGTTGAAATCCGAGAGGCTCTTCGTCAGGCAATTGATGAAGAAATGGCAAGAGATCCCCGTGTTTTTATCCTCGGCGAAGAGGTGGCTGAATACAACGGTGCCTACAAAGTAACCAAAGGACTTCTAGAGAAATGGGGCCCAAAAAGAGTGATTGATACGCCGATTGCTGAAGAGGGGTTTGCAGGCCTTGCCATTGGAGCTGCCCAAACAGGCCTTCGTCCCATCGTTGAATTCATGAGTTGGAATTTTTCATTTGTCGCTTTTGATCAGCTTGTTTCCAACGCAGCAAAAGCTCATTACATGTCGGGCGGCAGATTTCGGGTCCCGATCGTCTTCCGTGGTCCCAATGGGGCGGCAGCCCAGGTCTCTTGCCAACACTCCCACAATGTGGAGGCGATCTATGGCAACCTCCCTGGATTTATCATCCTCTCTTGCAGCAACGCCTATGATGCCAAAGGGCTTCTTAAATCGGCCCTGCGAGCTAACAACCCTGTGATCTTTCTCGAGAATGAACTTCTCTATGGAGATAAGATGGAAATCCCTGTAGATGAGTACCTTGTGCCGATTGGGCAAGCGAAACTCGTGCGAGAGGGAAAGCACATCACCCTCATTTCGTACGCGCGGATGTTGAAATTGTGTTTAGAGGCAGCGGCGGAGATGGCGAAGGCGGGAATTTCGGTCGAGGTGATTGATTTACGGACCATCAAGCCATTGGATATCGCGACTGTAGCCGCGTCGGTGAGAAAAACGCACCGGTGTGTTTTGGTGGAAGAAGGCCATCTCTTTGCCGGGATTTCAGCTGAAGTAGGATTCCAGATTCAGCAGCATTGCTTTGACGATTTGGATGCGCCACTTGCTCGAGTTTGTTCTCGAGAAACGCCCCTTCCCTATGCAAAGAATTTGGAAAGGGAGACCTTACCCAATAAGGATCGGATTCTGGCCACCATTCACGAGACCTTGCGTTAAGTTTTTAAAGCCAAGTAGCAACCAACCGATGTCGTTGATAGGGTGTTTGCGAGACCCTTTGTGCTCTGTATTTTTTCAACCCCTTGTTGTTTTTCTTTTCTTGGCTATTTTCGCACCTGATTTGCGCGCTGTATTTAAAGCAATCGCAACAGCTTGTTTTTGTGACTTTCCTGCCTTTATTTCTGTGCGAATGTTTTCTGAGATTGTTTTTTTAGAGGTTCCTTTTTTGAGCGGCATAAAAATTCTCCTTTTTTTTAATAGTGACAATTGCTTATATATTCGTTTAAAAAAAAGTGGTCAATATTGAATTAATATTAACCACAAATTTTTATTGAAAATTTGATGCTTTAAATTTGGTTTTCTTGGGTCATTTTGGAGAGAAACAAGTATATAGTGATTCTGGTCCAAAGATGCCCAAAACACTAGAAATAAATTTTTTATTATCCTAAACGATCTGTCATGCGTTCCCTAAGACCCCTAACTCAGCAAGAAAGAGACATCCTCATACCGATGACAGCAACTCCGATGATATCGATAAGAGGGTAAATTTGATTCCGAGACTTTCTCGGATCAGGAAGAGTGGCAAAAGCTTGTAGTAGAGGAGCATTAGCGGCAAGATTAAATGTCATGTTGCCCTTAATGGCAATCAAAGGATCAACATAACACACTCAGAAATAATTACTTGTCAAGCTATTTATCATGCAATCGCCCTGGTTGTTCATGAGGATTCCCTTTGACTAGACGGTCATGATTTGATTGTAGAACTCGGATATTTTCTCGAAGTTTTCTTGCATGTTTTGAGAGAGGCCGCACTCGGCTGCCATCTCGATAAATTGACCATCCCATATAGCTGGTGGCGGATCTAATCTTTGAGGCAGAGAGTGGGTGTCGCGCTTTTTGAAGACTTTTTGCAATGCGTGAAGCATCTCATCTGGTTTTGGGGTTTTCATGTCTAGAAGAAGAACCATATCGATCAGATCCTTGGGACGGGTATTGATTCTCTGTCCACGAAGAAGGGTGTATGCGTGGAGTTTTTTCGGCGAACTGCTGTTCGATCGAAATCATGGGAATAACCGGCGCTGGAATTCCGCAGAATTCAAGCCAATTGGCTCCCTGGATGGTTTCAACTTGATCGAGAAGAAAATCGGCGCCTACATCCAACAGGAAGCGGACGTAGAGTTTTTTATCGACCAGGGCCGAGACTGGATATCGGGCGCCTCCATAGAGGGCGTTTTCCAGATCAATTTGCGCTTCTCCAACCTTGTAGGTGAAGTGGTCGTTAAGATCCTGATCTGTGAGATCCCGGAGATCTTTCAAGATCAGAGAGCTGATTAGCTCGCTCTCATTTTTAACGCGTCGCACAAAGGTTAGGTCGATGTCTTTCGTTGCTCGGGCATGAGCTAGTCGTAACTCCATTGCGTAGCCGCCCTTGAGATAAAACCCTGGCTTTTCTCGAGAGAAAATCCGCGCTAGAAAACGATCAAACGCGACTTTGCGGCGAAGACGTTGCAAATCGACTTTGGTTTTGGCTGCCAGTCCTTGAAGGCGAGCTTCGAGACTTTTACGAAAGTCAGTGGCGCTTTTGAATTTTGTGCTTATGGTCATAAAGATAACTATATTTCTTGAGTTGAGTGATCTTATTTAGATCTCGTTCATTAAGAATCCCTGTTCTTAGACCATCTCGGATCGCTTGCTCGACTTGTTCTTCAGGAACGATTCCTTCCTCGATTACATCGATCAGGGTGCGTAGCGGTGTAGTCACTTGATATCCTTGCCAAGTTTCCACATCGCTTTTGGTTAGAGTTGCAAAATGAAGTTTTAGATGTTTTGGAGTTGCGACTCGCTTTCTAAACGTAAGAGGAACTGTCATATGCATTTTAGAAGGCATGACATCACTTATTTCATGGATATCGAGAGCAGTCTCGTGAGACCAAACTCCTTGAGGATTACCCCTTCTATCTCTGCTCCACAGAACCCAAAGAACCAGTTCGGATCGATCTGTTACCGGATAGCGAGCGAGACGATAGATTCCTCTAAGTGATTTGACCCATTCACCTGAACGAATCCTGAAATGAAAATTTGAGCGAGAGATCCCGCACTCTTCCGCCTGCTGAGAGGTGAAATATCCTTGCTGATGATCCGCTACTTCAAAGAGTTTGGCTTCTGGGCTCATACTGGTTGATGATGGTTGTTGCGCAAATGTTATAGTTTCTATAGCTTTTGTGTAAACAATGTCAACGCAAAATAGAAATGTCACCCGATTCTCCAATTTAGAAATGTCACCTTCTGAGGAATAGGACTCATTTTTCTTTTTGCTCTTTTTTGGGTTTTTTAAAAAATTTTCTTCCTCTGCTTTCAGGCGTAGAGTGTTGGCAAGTTCACAAGCATTAAAACAGCCTGGATGAAGCGAATTTGCTTGTGAACTTGTCAACACCGAGCCTGACGACTGTTTGCAGGTTGTTCATATGTTCAAAAAAACAACCAAGCGTTGGCTCTCAGAACCTTTTTTTGAACATATGAACAAGCTGTGAACAGCCCCCCGCCCCTACGACCTCCATGGATGAGTTCTTGCAGGCTTAGCCGATTTTTTGTCGGCCCAATTGCTCATTTCTATTTCCTTCGAATCATATATTTTAGGCTTCTCATAGGTCGTTTCTGACCACTTTTTATATTTCAAAGTCAATCCGTTATATTCCACTTCTATCGGCTCCCCCTGTTTCCAAATGACCTCCACTGTAGCGTGCTTAAGCCGATTAGGGGTTTTCGTCTCTACAAGGTACATTGTTCCGTGGTGTTGAAATGTTAAATCTTTCGATAGTTTTCTTTTGTCCTTACGATGGAAAATTTTTGCCAAATTGTCCTGGTTTCGTATTGGCCTGTGAGCATTTTCTGCATTCTTCGCCTCTTTGCCAAAACGCTTGTTGAACCCAACAAAAAACTCCGGGAGAAATTGGTTTGCTCCCTCGATTGTATTGATCCCACGCAGCCTCATCTCCTTGACAAGTCTATCTTGTAAAACGCCGTTTCGGCGTTCTACTCGTCCCTTAGCCTGAGGACTATGCGCGCAAATTAACTCTATTTCCAAGTCCCGCAGTACTTTCCCTAAATGGGTGATGCCTGTTCCCTTTTTCTGTTCCTCTCGGTTTACTCGGAAAATACTATGTTTATCGACGTAAAGAGCCAGGGGCCTGCCATACTTTTGCAGATGTTCTTGTAAAATCTCTAGGTACCCATTACATGTTTCTGTCGGGACAAACTTCCCAACGGTTGTATGCCCTGTTGCATCATCTACAAACTGCAAGAAAACACACTTCTCTCCGCGATCTTCGAACCAGGCATGAGGAGACCCGTCGCCTTGTAAAAGCTCCCCAAATCGACTGCGACGCGTCCTTCTTTGGTATATTTTTTGCTCTTTGCGTTTTTTGGGTCTCAGCATTCCCTCTGTTATCATCCATTGTCTTAAAGTCTCGTTCGACACCCTGAGAGAATCCCGTTCTGCCAATTGTTCACTGGCTAGCGTTGGCCCAAACCCCTCATATTTAGTTCTCAACAGGGTCATGGCCTTTTGCTTCATATCGTCTGGGATTTTTCGATTACTCGCCTGACCGCGCTTTCTTGAGATTAATCCCTCTTCTCCCGCTGCTAAATATCTCTTTCTGATCCTCTTTGCTTGTCTCAGAGATACGCCGAGCTCTTCTGCAGCTTTCTTCATCGTCAAAACTTTTTTATCAATCTGTCTCATTGTACTCAGGCGCTCGGCCTCTTTGACACTCATTTGTACTTGTTCCTTCATCCGTCCTCCTTGAGGCCATTAAGCTTACCAAGGGTGACATTTCTACTTTGGAGAAGGGTGACATTATCATTTTGCGTTTACATTTTGTACATTTTCCTGTTCCCATTTTTAAAAATCTGTTAACGTCCTTTTCGTTTTTAGATCTGAATAAGGTCTGAGGAGAGAACCATGAAGTCCTTACATCTATTGTTATTTTTTTTATCCTGTGCCTTTCTTGGCTTGCCATTTGCCACAGTTGCACAAACAAAAACCCCAGGCCATTTTACCCAACTGACCCCAGAGCTTGCCAAAATCTATGGGAAAGAGGCTGACCTTGCTATGGACCCCGGCCACACAAAATGGTTGATTCTCTTTAATGAGGTAGCGGGGGAACCTCCGTATACCCTTCAAGTCACCCGAATCAAGCCCCCCAAATCCATTCTGGACAAAAAATTGGACACTGAGAGCATCTCCAAACCCAAGCAAGCGAAGGTCCCTTTGGCATTTGTGATCAGCGCCCGAGGATTTCTTCCTGGGGAAGAAGTTACCTTTAGAATCAGCTCGAATAATACCAAGATTTTTCGAGACGTAAAACTCTGCCCTAGGCCGCTTGTACTTACCAAAGAGAACGGAGAAATTTTAGCCGAGGCCAAGCTGGACTTTACCAATGCGGAGATGACCAACTACCAGATTCACATTTCTGGAGTAGGGAAAACCGAACGCTACGCGATTCGCTCCCGTTCCGGACCGGAGAGAATTCCTGCCCAATTTGTGACAGGGCCTCAGATGATTGGCTTTAGTCCTGATGTGGTTGGCATGAAAGGGGGCATTTGTAATCTTGAGATCCATTTGAGAGATCAATCTGTACACAGAATGGAACTGCCCTGGGGAACCGAACTACAGCGTTACGCGAAAGACTAACGTTTCCAAAAATTTTCTATACTTATTTTAAAAAAGTTGTTATTATCTCCCACTTCCTCAAAGAGGTGTAGATGACTACAACCATTGAAGACAGCAGGTACCTCGATTACCTCGACTGGACCCTTACTAGCGGATTATGGGATGGGAAACCAATTAGTTGGAAGCAAGGCGCCGATGCGATCCAAGAGCTCTACGCCAAAGCCCTTCTCAACATTCTTTCACAAGACCCTAGAGAAGAGCTCGCTACCCAACTCGCCTATATTGGTAGCCCACCCCAAACGAAGCCTCTGATAGCAAAAGAGATCCAGGCCCTCCAATTTTCTGACGGGGAGGTAATGCCGATAGGCCTCGGAAAAAGCCTTTCCAAATTTTGGAAAAAGCATAAAACAGAAATCCTCATTGGTCTTGCAATAGCCGTCGTCGTCACTGTTGTTGTCGTCGTCGCAGTGACAACTGGAGGAACCGCTGTCCCAGCGATAGCAGGAGCAGGAGCTGGATTTGAAGTTCTTGACGAGCTCACCAAGGCAGATCCACTCCCGAAGTCCGTTGCAGCCAAAATACCCCCCAAACCCATGCCGCAGTTCGATCACCGAGGCATCACCCTTAACGACGAACACGTTCCCTTTAACGAGATTCTCAACACCTTTCCCCAATTAACCCCCCATCCCGCAAACTTCCTCAATCCCCCGAACCTACCAAGTCTTTTTGACCCACTCTATCCCATTCCCGACTTTCCCCCTCCCCAGCAAGGGGAAATCCCTCTGTATACCAACCCAGAATTCATCCCCGTCGCAGGGAGACCCCGACCTGCACAAAAATTATGGATTTCCGACTTCGTCTCCGTGATAGGAAAAGAAATGCAAGACCCCGAGCTCTTCGATCCCAACATCACCATTGAGAGAGAACGGACACCAAACTCCAGCAAATTTTCGACTCCAGGCCAGACATTACCCCATCTTCGCATCTACGGGATCAACGGAATGAATACCGACCTTGCGCAAGCCCAATCACATGCCAACTACGTTGCCCAGTTTGCTCGAGGAATAAGTATTGACTGGATTCATAATGCAACCCATGGTCCCCTCATTGACATTTTGGAGATCTTCACCTGCAATTATCACGGACATTCTCCGAACACAGCCAAACTTCTTCAAGAGAACTGGATAAACTTTCATGAAACACATAAAGACAATCCCTATCTCAAGCTTCTCCAATTTTGTCATAGCCAAGGAGCTATTCACGTTCGAAACGCTCTTGAAAATCTTCCTGAGGAAATACGGAAACGTGTTATTGTGATCGCCATAGCACCAGCTGCGATCATTCCAAAAGAATCGTGTTACGATTCTTTTATGTACGCCTGCAAAGGAGACCTTGTTCCGATGGGAGAAATGTTTGCCTTGTCCCTGCAAAGAGATCCGGACACTTTCAAAGCACCGCCTGAATTCATAGAAAATTTCATAGCATATCGCGATCAGATCATTTGGGTTGACCCTGACCCCGATACGACGAATGCTCACGACTTCCAAAATCCAGCCTTCATAAAAAGGATTAAAGAACACATTGAAGACCACGTAAAAAGAGAAGGGATGTATCCATGAGATTTTTAATCTTAGTTATGATGATTGTCCTGATCTCTGGATGCGACATAATCAAATCCCGGCATACCCCAAAGAAATATCAATTATCAAAGAAAGAGAGGTTAGTGAATTCCGCGCAATCTAAAATTGCACAAAAACTGAGTAAAGAGCTTAATCTTTGTCCCTGTGGATCGGGAGGTCAAATAATGCACGAAATAGAAAAACTCTCTCTAATGTTTGATTGTTTCGAGCCCCTCGACACCGATAGAGCGAGACGTTTATTGGTTACGGCTGTAGAAAAATTTGCAGAAGAAATCAATCAAAATGAAGAGCTTCGTCCTTATTTGAGCAACTATCCGTTTGAAGCAAAAAATATTCATATAATCATCTATATACAAGACAGAAAATGGAAAGATTTTCCTGGATCTCTTTCAGTTGTTCGTTCTGAAAGAGGAATCTTGGAATATAAGATGAACGATCCAGAGAGCCAATCTTCTCAAACAATTTGCAAAGAGACTTTTGATGAAGCTCTTGAGAAAGTCCATAGAAGGAAAGAAGATCCGCCTCTACGAGATTTTTAATTGTTCTGTTTTGTATCACATTTCAACCACTTTTCTACGTTCCATTTAAAAACTGCAAGGCGATATACTGACAATCTTGTAGTAAAAGATATTTTTTTCGCCCTCTTCAATAGGCATCGATCGAGTTAAGGCATTACGCTCCATCGAGTTCAACAATAATTCCGTTGGGGGATATGAATAGCTAGGAGGAAAAAGCGATTGAGATAGAGAGATCGATTTGTTAAAGAGAAGAGGAGTATATTTCAATATGCGGAGCAAAAAAAAATGGATCAATTAATAAAGCGGCCAGCGAGTTTCTTTTGGCAAATTTTCGGTCACAAGAGCTGGGTTCCTTTGGTTGCTATTTTTCTCGCGGGCCTAGATCAGATTTATTTTCTTATTCAGTTGAAAAACGCGCCTGTTAATATAACTCATATTACTACCTTTTGGGTTGGTCTTCAATTTGTTTTCTCTACGTTGTTTGGTTTAATATCTGACAAGTTTTGTAGAAAAAAAGTTTTGATTTTTAGTTTAGCATGTTCTATTTTTTCAATTCCGATATTGAACATGGGTTGGGCTTGGTCTGCGATTTTTTTAAACGGGGCTTTTGGAAATATAGCACCTATAGCAAGAGCGGCTTATTGCGATATTCAAATCCAGAAAAATAAAGAGTCCAATATTATCAATACATTTCTAATACTTCCACTTCCTTACATAGTACTCTCTTTTAATTACCACTTGTTCGAAACATATTCTTATTTTTTTATGTGGATTGCAGAAGTTTTTGTTTTATGTACTACGATTTTCTTTTTTCAGGATAGAAGAGATAAAGAGAATAGGGACGTTTCTATCCAATTTTTAAATAAGCTCAAACAAAAATTCTTTACCAGTTCTTCTCTGCGGCTTCTGTTGGCTTTTTATATTTTGAATAGCGGATGGTGGTTATTGACTTATCGCGCTGAAGATCAGCTGGATGTACATAATTTACTTAAGTATTTTTTTCTAATAGTGGGACTTGCATTTTTGACAGGAGCCATCATATGTAGAATTTATACATTCAAACCAGAAAAAGCTCTTCCATTGATTTTTTTATTTATAACAATCCTTTTTGTTTTTGATTATCTCTTCTCTATCATCATTGGTGGTATAAATATAGACTCTTCATTTATGCACTTCACTTTGCTTGGAGGTGTTGGATTGCCTCTCTGCTATGTCTTTTATAGTTCTCAAGCCACACCACACGAACAGGGAACAGTTTTCGGATTAATGGAATCTGTTAGGGCTTTGACTGAATTGTCTGGTCCTGTAATATTAAGCCTTATTTCCATTCAAGGTGTTTATTTGTTTTTAGTCCCACAAAGCATTGTTGGATTGCTGCTTGTGATTTCTTTAAAAACTAGGAGATTAAAATATTTATGAATATTAATCAAAACACAAACAACCAAATTTTTGAAGAAATGAAGAACTATTTAGACGATTTCATTGCCAAAAGAAAATGGGAAAAATATCGTACACCTAAAAATCTTGTCATGGCACTTTCCTCAGAAGTTGGAGAATTGACAGAATTATTTCAATGGATACCAGAAAATGAATGTCTTTTAATTAAAAAGGATTCTGCTAAAATCAAAGAGATCGAGGAGGAAATGGCCGATGTCTTATCTTATTTAATCCAGCTTGCAGGTGTTTTAAGTATAGATTTGAATAAGGCTTTTTGGGAAAAAACAAAAAAAAATGAAAAGAAACATAAAATAGAAGAATATAAATAAATGGATCCTTACATTATTTCAAAGGAAATTGCTGATGCTAATAATTTGTTAGGCCCCAATTTGTTAGCTGTAGGAATTTTTGGATCAGGGGTGTCCGAGCAGTCAAGCTCTTATTATATTCAAGCTCATGAGCTTGCTTTTCAGCTATCCGCTCAAGGAATCTCGGTAATCACAGGAGGTGGAGAAGGAATCATGGAGGCTGCGAATAAAGGGGCTTTGAAAGGTAATGGAGACTCCATTGGATTATGTCTGTCTTTACCTCAATATGAGAGGAAAAATAAATTTATTAGCCCTGGAAAAGGGTTGTTTTTTTCTAGTCTTTTCTCGAGAAAGGCTGTTTTTTTAAAATATATTAAGAGTGCGGTTTTTTTCCCTGGTGGTATTGGCACTCTTGACGAAGTTTTTGAAGTGTTATTGGCCATCAGAACTCAAAAGATTCCTCCGTTCCCGCTCTATTTTATCGGAAAAGATTTTTGGACAAATTTGTTTTTATGGTTAGATAGGGATGTTATTCAAAGAAATATGGCACCAAAAGAATTCTTAGATTTAATTAAAATAACAGATAATCACCAAGAAGCTATGGAAGGAATTTTCGAATATTTGAAATGAATCTTTTTTATTTTCTGGTTGTTTGTTTTTTATTATCTGGATTAGTATAATCCAAGAACAAGGAATCAGATAAGTAGAAAGATTTGGAGAGATCCATGGCAGTTCAGAGTTTACCTCAGAGGAATCAAGAACCTTCAAGAGAACAGTTTTTTTTTAAAACTTTAAGTAAAAATGACCAGGAATTAATTCTTATACTGGAGGAGTATTTCTCTGAAAAGATAGAGCCTTTGTATGGTAATCAGAGTGAATTTATAAGAAAAATAAAAGAGGGCAAAGATAGAGTTTGTGAGTTTATATTTTATGGCCAGAAAGTTTGCGGGATTGTTATCTATAAAAATCATACAAGTGATGAGTTTGCGGATTTTGGCCTTAAAAACAGTCTGGAAATAAAGACGATTTTCTTAATCGATCAAAAAGCAAAAACGGCAGGTTTATTTTTGCGCTATTTATTAAGTCGAGTTGCTCAATATGCTATTAAAATAAATGCGACAAGTCTATTTGGAACTATATCAGCTAAAAAACCAGAAGTTTTAAGGGTGATGCGTAGATTAGGGTTTAATGCTGTTGCCACGTTTAAAGATAAATATTTAAAAAATACGGACGAATATTTAATGTGCCATCCTTTTCCCTATAATCTCTTACTGGATATATAATTCTGGAAAACTACTCAATCGACAGCAGCTAGGTTCGTCTATTGGAGAAATCAGAGGACGGTATGACCAATAAACCAGTTTTTTATCACTCGGGAAAATCAAAATCTTCTCTAGAAGCAGATTGCTACAAAAAAACTCACGAATCTGTATATCGATATTTAGCTTATCGAGATATCCCCGATATCATTGAACAGTACCTGCCAAATAAAGGGAAAGCTCTCGATTATGGTTCTGGATCAGGATATTCAGGAAAATTTCTACAAGATCTCGGATTTGACGTAATTGGTGTGGATGTCTGTACAGAAATGCTGGAGCATGCAAGAAAAAACAACCCGACCATTCCATTTTATTTAATTGAAAATGGAGAAATGCCAAATTTTGAATCCAATTATGACTTGGTATTCTCAAGTTTCGTTTTATTCGAAATGCAAACAAGAAAAGATATGAAAAATTATTTCTCTAAAGAGAAAAAAATAATGAAAGAAACGGGTGTTTTTCAGGACACCTGCAAAGTCGCGTAAAAATTTGAATTGGTCTATAATGCTTGCTGCTTAAACCACTTAAGGAAGCAGTATGCAACTTTTTGAATGTCTCAAAAACATCCCCGACCCACGTAAAAAGCGCGGGATTCG
>DAIDIZ010000028.1 GCA_027451585.1 Chlamydiota bacterium | reverse complement strand
CGAATAGAGACCTTGATGTTTCGTTACAAAACGATATTGGGAGATCGGCTTGCATCTCGCAAAGAACCCACTCAAGCCACGGAAGTAACGATAAAACTGGATGTATTGAATCGGATGACGGAATTTGGGATGCCCAAAAGTTACAAGATAGCCGGATAAATCAGCCAGGACCTAGCGTCCTAGATGCTTCACGAGGAATTGCGCAACAAAGCCCCTCTGATGTTTGATTTTTTTCCCAAACAAAAACTTTACACTCAGAGTGTGCACTTTTCAACAACACTTTATCGGTCAGGACTTAACGCTTTTTTTGTTATCCAAAACTCGCGTTAATTTAAATCGATAGCATTTGCATAAAAATTATAGTTCGCTCATTTAGAAGACATGAGGGGACATCCTCATTGCAAAGGAGAATCTAAATGCTAGGCACAGTCTTAATCGTTCTTTTAATTTTGTTTTTAATCGGATCCCTTCCAAGATGGCGCTATAGCCAAAACTGGGGTTATTTCCCTACTGGGCTATTGGGGACAATTCTAATTATTGTCCTCATCTTGCTCTTATTGGGGAAAATTTAGTTGAACCAATAGATTAGAGACTCAAGAGGAAAATCTCAGAAGTATAACTCCCGGGGAGATTGCGCCCCCTGCTTAAAGAAAAGGACAGGATCCGCTTCGCGAGAGGATTGTTCAAGATCAGCAAGATGTAAAGTTTTATCTTGCTCATCGGCGTGATATTTCATCGATCCTGACCCAACTTCTGCTTGTCTACTTTCCTATCATCGACAAATCTACGGATTCTTCGGGCTATTTCGCTCTACATTCAAGATGAACGCGCTGCAACTCTTCCGGAGAAAACTGAGCGATTTTTTGCGTCAACTCTTCGAGCTGCCGAGCCTGCTCGGGATCCGATTTGAGTTGAACACAACCGAGCAAAAATCCCGCACCCAGTCCCAATGGTCCTCCAAAATACCCACCCAAAACCATATTGCCTAAAAGAAGACTGCCCTCCCTCCTCGTCGTTTTTTCTTTCACAGCTTCAAGTTCTGCCTTACGCCGAACATACTCTTCTAATTGTCGGAGCCTCCGAAATTGGGCTTTTTCTAGCTTTAACTGATCTTCTAATTCCTGGACCCTTTCTCGAGCAGTAGCTAAACAACGTAAAATATCGGCTTTCTCCAGGGACATTTTCCGAGTTATTGTCCGCGTTTGGCAAAGCTCTTTCTCCAACGTTTCATACAGAAGAGTAAGCTTCCGACACTCCTCTGTTTTGGTCTCAAGGGCCTCTTCCAACTTCTTGAGCTGCTCTGTGAGTTTTTTGACCTCGTCTTCCGAACCGGAGAGTCGAGAAGAGAGTTCTTGTGCCTTTTCAGCTGTAGAGAGGAGCTGAGATTGCCAAGTTTCTCTCTCCTTAGCCAATTGCAGCTGTAACTCGACCACCTTTTTCTGCATATCCCGAAGAGCATCTCCTCTAGCCGCCTCTTGCGGAGTCGCTTTCTCTCCTAATCCCACAATATTCATGGCACCTCCACCAATGCAATACGTTCAAATAGCATCCCAAGATGCTCCACCTCTGATTCAGAAAGATGGAGAAGCCCCTCTAAAGCAATGCGCAAAGGGGTCTCTTCAAGCGTTAAAAAAGGATCTTTTGGCATTCGTTCGATGATATTGTGGATTACTCGATGCAATTTTTGCCGATGAGCGCGATACATCTGAATCAATTCCCGAGCAAGACCCGGCTCTTCCTCGACTAAGGAATTATCCATCTTCGCTAGAACGGTATTGAGTTGTTTGTGATCGCTGTATTGTAAATAGAGAGATCTCATCTCCTGGAGTTGACTTCTCAGTGTATAAACCAGCTCTTCAATCCGCTTCTTCTCTTCTGTCCACTCTGTTTTATCCGATGAAAGTTGAGCTATCGTTTTCGACAATTCCTCGCACCGCTCCTCAAGTTGTTTATTTTTCTCCAATAGATGCTTCTTTTCAAGTTGCAGCGGGGCCGATTCTTCAACGAGGGAATTTCGCTCTTCTCTTACAGCGTCTCGTTGAGATTCCATTTTTGTAAGGCAAGAGGCCATCTTTCCTTTTTCCAACTCCAATTCATCAACCTTACCGATTAACTGATCCCTTTGTGCCTCAAGTTTTTCCACAACATTCCCGTCTGCGATTTGAGATCGACTAAAATACATGCCACCAATGATCCAAATAGGGACAGATGTCATCGAAGCAATCGGGGGACAAATCCCGCCGAAGAAATACACAACAACAGACCTGAAAAAGAGGAATACCATCACATCGGAAAGAAGCCCCTTGTCCCCTCTTACAATCTGATAGCTCCGAGAAGCCGAGGAGGGAAACAGGAAACAGCCCACCCTCCTACTGAAAGATACAAGACGTTCTAGAGCCTCTTGCCCCACCGCAATAGGAGTTGACAAGGAAGGCCAAGAGTTGAGAGATGTCGCCAGTAATTTCATAAAAATCCTTTCTTACTATCGAAAATAAGAAAGAAATTCTATGTCATCAGTTATTTTTATGTAAACTTCTACGAAGCTCTTAAAACACCTTCTTCCAACCAGTAAGATACTGATGTACGAACAGGTTTTGCCTCAACTTCGATTTGAATCATATCTTTCAAAATATTGATCGCCTCTTTCATCTGCAAATCATCCATCCCCATTTGGATGTATTCATCGACTGTATTCACGGGCAGAGTATGCTGCCTTGCTCGAATTGTCTCTTGCTTTTTCAAGAAGGCCTGGAAATCGGCGTTGCGAGAAAGGCGCTGAGCACTATTTTTTCTCAAAGTAGGAAGCGCCTTTTTCCAAAAAGAGACCGCTCTTTGGAGAAAGGGAAGGTACCTCGCCTGGAATATTCGGCGGGTTTTTTCATCGAGATCGCTCAATGAGTCTGAGAAAGCAGGATCGACTTGATCGGGAGCTAAAGGATATTCCAAAAATCGTTCTCCAATGTTGTAAGGAGCATAAGATGTCGGAACAACAATATCCGCAATTACCCCGTCAATTTGGGTACTTTTCCCAGAAACTGTGTAATAACGACCGACCGTTACTTTGAAAAAGAGATCGGCATTCGGATCGGTCACAGTTTGGTACTGAATCGACCCTTTTCCGAATGTGGTTGTGTCTCCCACCACCACTCCTACTCCGTAATCTTGTAGAGCCTGAGCCACAATTTCTGCAGCAGATGCCGACATCTTGGAGGTAAGGATCACGAGCGGCCCATTGAAAAAACTTCTCCCCGATACATTCCTCAAATAATGGACTTCCCCTTTCCCATATTTAGAGATCACCACCACCCCGTTCGACACAAAAAGACCCGCGACGCGAACCGCTTGGCTCAAAAATCCCCCTGAGTTTTCTCTTAAGTCCAGAACAAGGGCTAGCAGGTTTCCTTGCTCTCTAAAAGAGCGGATCGCCTCTCTCACATCTCGTTCACTGCTTGCACCATCTCCGTTTTCATAAAAAGAATGAAGGGCAATTTTCCCAATAATTCCATCCCCAAAACGCTCGACACTTGTCTGGATTCTCTCGTCATTCATGACAATCGGTTGCTTTCTCAAGGAGACTTGGAAATAGACCTCCTCCTCAGAGGCGGGATCGACCCTTTTTAATCCCAAAACCATCTCCTCTTTCCCTTTCTTCTTCAAGATATCCATCACCTCTTCAAAGGAAAGGTCTTGGACAGAAATTTGATCAATCTCAACTAACGAATCATTGACCTTGATTTTCCCTGACATGGCAGCTGGGCTCCCTTGGATCAAATCGGCAACCAAAATCCCATCCACCCCTTCGGAAAGAATCACCCCAACCCCATCAAACTGCTTCTCGAGACCAAGCCGCATTTCATACGCCTCTTCTGGGCTAAAAAAAGAGGTATGGGTATCCAGACTCTTGGCAAATCCCTTGAGAATCCGAACCGCCATCAGATGCTCGACCCGAGAGATCGGTAAAGGAGCCCCTTCTTGAGAAAGAAATAGATAGTTGTACTCAGACCGGCGTACCTTCTTTTCAAAAAGAAGAAATACCTTTTCCCGTCTTTCTAAGGAATCCAACCGAGAGCGGCTCTTATGAAAAAGGAAAAACCGAACCATACGACCCTTTTGCCTCTCAGCCAACTCCTCCTCGGTACTCGCAAAATGAGGATAGGAACCGCCCCCAATAGAAGAACTCAACTCATTCTCCCTTATTAATTTAGAAAGCAAACCCTTTCTCTGTGTCTCGGCCCGTAAAATCGATCTCTGAATCACCTGATTCAAGGTGATAAAATCGGAATAATCTTGATTTTGAACCCTTTGCAATATTTCTTGCACCTTCGCATCACTCAAATGGAGGTAAGGATGAGCATCTTTATCCAAAAGATAGATCTTTTCAGGATCAAAATTTTCAATGTAGATCTTCATGGAACGGCGAATAATCAGAGGAGAGAGTTCTTTATTCGTGATATGAAGAGCCAAAAACCGCTCCATTACCCGATGAATATCCTTTAAAGAAAGGGTATTTTGCACTGATGGCAGTGGAGCTACCCAAACAGTTAGAAAGAAAAACAGAATCACCGCAACCCGCTTCATGAGACCCCTTGTCTTAATATGCAAAAGTGGGAAGGGAAGAGAAAAACCAGCGGGACCTTATCTACAGCATTTCAAACTTAGCGTCGTAAGCTTCACCCGGCTCTCTTACCCTCCCGAGCTGATTATATAATTAATTGTTTTAATTACTCAATTTATTACAAAAAACAAAACTAACTACAATAAACAAAAGAGTTTAGTAAAAAAAATATATCACAACAATAAAACAATACAGCAAATCATTCAGAATAAACATTTAAGAATCCGGAAGAGGATTACAGAATCGATTGATTGCTTTAATTTCCTTGCCCCTGTATGCTTGCTGACTATTGTATTGTATTTCGAAGGAGATGGCATTCATGCCCACATATAACCAGCTCGTTAGATCAGGCCGCACAGAAAAGGTGAAAAGGAAAAAATCACCCGCTCTGCAGCAGTGTCCGCAGCGCCGAGGAGTCTGTCTTCAGGTGAAAACCAAGACCCCAAAAAAGCCCAACTCCGCTTTGCGGAAGGTGGCTTGGGTTCGTCTTTCCAATGGCCAAGAAATTATCGCCTATATCCCTGGCGAAGGCCATAACCTCCAGGAGCATAGCATCGTTCTCGTTCGTGGCGGCAGAGTCAAGGACTTGCCCGGCGTTCGATACCATATCGTCCGCGGAGCTCTCGACTGCGCAGCCGTTAAGGACAGAAAAAAATCGCGCTCAAAATACGGAGCGAAAAAACCGAAGTAATACCAGGATCTTGAAGAATCAAGTTCCTTGTCCAAGGATTCGATTGCTAAACCCAACCTAATCCCCGGATAGGCCCGAAAAGGCCGGGTGAAGAAAAATTAAAGAGTAACCCCAATGTCTAGAAGAAAAAGAGTCTTTAAAAAAAGGATCGATATCGATCCAATTTACGAGAGCACCGTTCTCTCTAAATTCATTAACAAAGTGATGATGAGCGGAAAGAAGTCGATTGCGAGAACAATCGTCTATAGAGCTCTTGAGAAATTTGCTGATAAGGTGAAAGCTGAGCATCCTTTGGATGCCTTCGAACAAGCACTTGAAAACGCAAAACCTGCTCTTGAAGTGAAAACGCGCCGTATCGGTGGAGCAAACTACCAAGTGCCCGTTGAAATTCCAAATGATCGCCGGACCGCTATGGCGATGCAATGGATCATCGCCAACTCGAGATCGAAGCCAGGCCGTTGCATGGAAGATGCCCTCGCAAGCGAGCTCGTTGACTGCTTCAACCACCAAGGGGCCACCATCAAGAAAAAAGATGACACCCACCGCATGGCGGAAGCCAATAAAGCCTTTGCCCACTATAAATGGTAACCGAGAATGAATAAACGATCTGAGACTGACAAACTAGAGAACGTCCGCAATGTGGGAATCATGGCCCACATCGATGCGGGGAAAACGACGACCACCGAAAGGATCCTCTTTTATTCAGGCCGCCTCCACCGGATCGGTGAAGTGCACGAAGGCGCTGCAACCATGGACTTCATGGAGCAGGAAAAAGAGAGAGGGATCACTATTACCTCGGCTGCCACCACAGTCTATTGGAAAGGGTGTAAAATCAACATCATTGATACCCCTGGACACGTCGATTTCACCATTGAGGTAGAGCGCTCTTTGCGGGTTCTCGATGGAGCCGTCGCCGTATTCTGCGCTGTCGCAGGCGTCCAGCCCCAGTCAGAAACGGTGTGGCGTCAGGCTGATCGCTATAAAGTTCCTCGAGTCGCTTTTGTCAACAAAATGGATCGAACTGGAGCCGATTTCTTCAACGCCTTGAAAACGATGAGAGAAAAGCTCCACGCCAATGCGATCCCAGTCCACTGCCCAATCGGAGCTGAAAGCGGCTTCAAAGGGATGGTCGATCTCATCACGATGAAGGCTTACCTCTTCCACGACGAAACAATGGGGGCCAAATACGACGTCGAACCGATCCCCGCCGACCTTCTCGATCAGTGCAAAAAAATGCGAATGGAACTTCTCGAAGAGCTTGCTACCATCGACGACTCTAACGAAGAGTTCATGACGAAAGTACTCGAGAATCCGGATGCTATTCCCGAAGAAGAGATCCATAAAGTCCTTAGAAAAGGGGTTATCGAACTCAAGATCAACCCCGTTCTGTGCGGAACTGCCTTTAAAAACAAAGGGGTACAGCAGATCCTCGACGCCATTGTCGCCTGGATGCCCTCCCCGATTGATCGTGGAATGATCCACGCCCATAAAGTGAATTCCGACGAAACAATGGATATCGCCCCTTCAGACACAAGCCCTCTTTCTGCGCTTGCATTCAAAATCATGACCGACCCGTATGTTGGGAAACTCACTTTTATCCGGATCTACAGCGGATCGCTCGCAAAAGGGACCGCTCTATTGAACTCGACCAAGGACAAAAGGGAACGAGTCTCTCGCCTGCTCGAGATGCATGCGAACAAACGGGAGGACCGCGATCAATTCTTCACTGGAGATATCGCTGCTTGTATCGGTATGAAGTACACCAGTACAGGGGACACTCTCTGCACGGAAGATCATCCTCTTCTCCTCGAAAAAATGAACTTCCCTGCTCCGGTGATTTCGATGGCGATCGAACCTAAATCGAAGGCCGATCGAGAAAAACTCTCAATGGCCCTTTCTGCGATGGCTGAAGAAGACCCCACCTTCCGGGTCAATACGAACGAAGAGACAGGACAAACCATCATCATGGGAATGGGAGAACTCCACCTCGAGATCATCCGAGACAGGATGTTCCGCGAGTTCTCTGTTGACGCTAACGTCGGGAAGCCGGAAGTGTCTTATAAAGAAACGATTACGACACCAGGATCCACTGAAACCAAGTATGTTAAACAATCTGGCGGGCGGGGCCAATACGCGCACGTTTGTCTTGAAATCGAGCCCAACGAAACAGGCAAAGGAAACGTCATCGAAAGCAAGATCGTTGGCGGCGTAATTCCGAAAGAATACATTCCGGCTTGTATTAAAGGGATCGAAGATGGACTTTCCTCAGGCGTTCTCGCAGGTTACCCACTCATTGACATCAAGGTCGCTATTACGTATGGATCGTACCATGAAGTCGACTCGAACGAGATGGCCTTTAGAATTTGCGCTTCGATGGCCCTCAAAGACGCAGCACGCAAGGCGAAAGCTGTGATTTTGGAACCGATCATGAAAGTGGTGGCGACAACTCCAGAGACAAGCGTCGGAGATGTCATCGGAGACCTGAATCGTCGCCGCGGCAAGATTTTAGGCCAAGATGCGCTCAAAGGATCGATCGACGTCACTGCAGAAGTGCCATTAAGCGAAATGTTTGGTTATTCAACCACACTTCGTTCTATGACCTCTGGCAGAGCTACCTATACGATGGAGCCAAGTCACTTTGAACGAGTTCCCACAAAAATCCAAGAAGAAATCATCAAAAAATAGAGCAATTATGGCAGCCCCCAAAACATCATCTTCCCGTAAAAGAATCCGCATCCGCCTCAAGGCGTTTGACCAACGGATGCTTGACAGAGCTGTTCTCGACATCGTCGAGACAGCCAAACGAACAGGCGCTCGCGTCGTAGGACCGATCCCACTCCCAACAAGACGAGAGATCTACACCGTGCTTCGCTCTCCTCACGTCGACCGCAAATCACGTGAGCAATTTGAGATGAGAACACACATTCGAGTGCTCGATCTTCTCGACCCAACCCTCGACACAATCGACAAATTGAAAGTCCTTCCTGTCGCAGCCGGTGTTGATATCAAGATCAAAGCAGCTTAAATCGCGCAAAGACTCTTGTAAAACTTTTTGCAAGAGTCTTTCAAATGGACAATCCTTTTTTATCCTCCATTCCAGAGCGTAAGAACGCTGAAGAATTAGAAACCAAACCAGCCCCATACGCTCGAAATAGCTTGCTGAAAACGCGATGCGAGAGACGATCGTCCGGCAACAATGACCGCTATGGTTTGGTCATTTTGTAATCGCCGCAAGGAAGAGGGATCGTCTAAGGAAATCCTTGAAAAGTCACCAAAAGAACCCTCTGTCCCTGGCTTGTTATCCGAAAAACTTTCGCCAGACCAAGCAGGGGAAAGATTTCTGTTTTCGGGACCTTCTGTCGGAGAAAAAAACCTGCGCGACCCAACAGACTCTAGAGCTGTTAGAGTCGTCTGCGTTGTATCCCTTGAATCAAGACTTTGTCCGGAAAGGGGATTCTCACTTACTTCTAAAGTCGCCTGCGATAAATGATTTCCTATTACTAGACTAAAAGTTGAATGAGAAGATGTAGTGGGCAAAGGGACGACCATATAAATCCTTTTTTTAAAAAGCTTTGTTTCGATGGTAAGCCCCTTTGATCTGCTTCGATTGCATCTCACGGGCAAACTTGAGGATTTTGACCCCTTTTTCAACATGATCCGCTGTATACGTATCAAACACTTTTTGAGAGCCTTCCTTCGTCTTAATCCCGTCTTGATTCAACGGAAGATCAGAGATCAAAAGAAGAGCTCCAAGGGTAAATTTCCTTTTATAACTCGCGGCAAAGAGCGTTGCACACTCCATCTCAATGCCTTGGGCTTTAGTGAGTTTTAATCGGGTTTTAAACTCTTCATTGAATTCCCAAAAACGGGTATTCGTAGTGAAGCAAATGCCGATATGATAAGCCGCTTGCTCTAGGTCGAGCAGGCCGGTGACCGCCCTTTGCATCAAAAAGTTGGCAAGAGCAGGAACTTCTGGAGGAAAATAGGAATCAGAGGTCCCCTCGCCTCGAATGGCCGCGACAGGGACGAGATAATCACCCACCTGGTAACGGCGCCGAAGCCCGCCGCACATGCCGAGAAGAATGCTCGCCCGAATGGGCAAAAAAGAGCAAATATCGACGACAAGGGCTGCCGCAGGCGATCCAATTTTAAAATCTAAGATACTCACATCTTCTTCTGCACTATGGGCTACTTTAAACATAGACCCTTCCAAAACAGGGACATCCCTTGTTTTTGCAAAATAATCGACATACCGGGGAAAATTGGTCAAAATTAAATTTGACTGAAAGTCGGAGACGGAACAACCCGAATAACGCTCTAGGGTCTGCCTGGCAATTTCAGCTTCTTGTGGGTTCTTTTCCATGGACACCTAGTATACAGGAAAGGGATCTCTTTTTCAATATTGCTTTTTAAGCCCCTTTTTTCTGATAATTGATCATTTAACTCAAGGAACTGTATGTCTGTTACCACGAATGATGTCCGCATTGGGATGAAAGTTGAAGTTGAAAGCGAGCCTTACCTCATTACCGGAAATGAGTTTGTCAAGCCGGGAAAGGGGCAAGCGTTTAACCGGATTAAAATGAAAAATATGGTGAACGGAAGGGTCGTTGAAAGAACCTACAAATCGGGCGAAAAGTTGGATTTAGCCGATATCGAAGAACGACAAATGCGTTTTGTCTATAAAGAACCCGATGGAGCCGTTTTCATGGATGAAAAAACCTTCGATCAGGTAAGCATTCCCAATGCTGTGATCGGCAGCAATCAACAATGGCTGATGGAAGAGGTCATTTTTCAGGTGATCTTCTACAAGGGGAACGTCATTGAGATCACGCCTCCTACTTTCATGGAAATGGTGGTCACCGAGACATCTCCTGGAGTGCGAGGAGACTCTTCAGGGCGCGTTTTGAAACCCGCAACGACAGAAACCGGTGCCAAGATCCAGATCCCGATCTTTGTTGAAGAAGGGGAGAAAATCAAAATCGACACCCGCACGTGCGAGTATGTCTCCCGAGCGACGTAAAAACCTTGAAGATCGGGCCTTCATGCTCGATCAAGTGCGCTGCTTTTTTCGAGAAAGAGACGTCTTGGAAGTCGATTGTGGAGCCCTGGTCAAAAGAGCTCCCATCGACGCCAACATTGACGTCATCTCCGCCCAAGTCTCTCTCAATGAAACAGCTTTCCTCCATACCTCTCCTGAGTATGCGATGAAACGACTTCTCGTAGAAGGGAGTGGCGACATTTTTTTCCTGGGCCATGTCTTTCGACAGGGAGAATGGGGAAGACTCCACAGCCCTGAATTCACCATGGCCGAATGGTATCGGGTCGGAATGCCGTTTACCTCTCTTATCCAAGAGACCTGTGCATTTCTCGCCCTCTTTTTAGGAGATCTCCCAATCCGGATTTTGAGTTACCGAGAGGCATTTACCTCTTACACCGAAATCAACTACACCGAAGATCCGATCTCCCACCTTCTCCCCTCCCCTTCCTGGTCAAGAACCGAAGGACTTCACTATCTTCTCTCTCACCAGATCGAACCCCACCTAGGCCTTGGAGAATTGACCGTTCTCACCGACTATCCTCCGAGTGAAGCAGCCCTTGCTTGCGTCGTCGAAAAAAATGGAGAAAAAGTAGCCGAGAGATTTGAAATCTATCATCAAGGGGTTGAGCTCGCCAATGGTTACCACGAATCGGCAGATCCTCATGAACTAAAAAAACGATTTGAAGAGGAAAATCGTTTGCGCGAAAGGCGAGGGCAAGAAACGTACCTTCTCGACGAGGCATTTCTCTCCTCATTAGAAAAAGGGTTCCCCGACTGTGCAGGGGTTTCTGTTGGCTTTGATAGAGCCTTCATGCTCCGCCAAAAGGCATCATCGATTGCCCAAGTGCTCCCAAATCCCCTTGTGCAATAAGGGTTTCCTTGCTATATTGACGGATCCGGTTCCACTCCAAGGAGAAAAAGATGAGACAAAGCAACCTTTCCATTCACAGCGAAAACATCCTTCCCATCATCAAAAAATGGCTCTATTCCGATAAGGACATTTTCATTCGAGAACTCGTATCAAATGCAACTGATGCAATGAGCAAATTGAAAATTCTCCAAGGCTCTGATAATTGCAAAATTTCCATCGACATCGATAAAAAAAACAAGACAATCACGATTGCCGATACGGGAATCGGAATGACCGAAGAAGAGGTCGAGAAATACATTGCCCAAATCGCCTTTTCCGGAGCGGAAGAATTTGTGGCAAAATACAAATCCGCCACCGAAAAAGATCCCATCATTGGCCATTTTGGTTTAGGATTCTATTCAGCCTACATGGTGGCCAAAAAGGTCGAAATCAATACCCTTTCTTATCTTCCCGATGCAAAGCCCGTCTTCTGGAGCTGCGACGGATCTTCCAGTTACGCAATCGGTGAAGGATCCCGGAGCCTCACAGGTACCGAAGTGATTCTCCATCTCGACGACCAAAATCTCGAATACCTCGAAGAGACCAAGTTGCGAGAACTTCTCGTCCGGTATTGTAACTTCATGCCGTTCCCCATCGAGCTCAATGGCAAAGGCATCGGCAACCAATCCCCTCTCTGGATGAAAAGCCCGACAGAATGCACAGAAAAAGAATACCTTGCTTTTTACCGGCAACTTTTTCCCCTCGATCCTGAGCCCCTTTTCTGGATCCATTTAAATGTCGATTATCCCTTCCACCTACAAGGCATCCTTTTCTTCCCGAAAATCCATCGCCGCTTCGACGCAAATGAGAGCACGATTCGCCTCTTTTGCAATCGAGTTTTCGTTTCAGACCATTGCAAAGACATTCTCCCCGATTACCTCACGATTCTGAAAGGAGCCATCGATAGCCCCGACATTCCCCTCAACGTTTCTAGATCGTATCTCCAAGTCGATCAACATGTAAAGCAGCTGAGTTCCCACATCTCGAAAAAAATCTCCGATCGGCTCCTTTCTCTGTACAAAACAGATCGAGAAAAATACATCTCTTGCTGGCCTGATATTGAGATGATCGTAAAACTTGGCATTTTGCAAGATGACAAGTTTTTCGAGAGAATCAAAGAGGCTCTCCTGTGGAAAAAAAACGATGGAAACTGGACCACCGTTTCCGAATACTTAGAAAAAGCAAAAGAGAAAAAAGTTTACTATGCATCGGATCGCAGCTCCTCACTTTTCCCTCTTTATGAAGAAAAAGGGATCGAAGTGCTCCTCTCTCATCTTCCGATCGATACACCTCTCATCCAGTATTTAGAAGAAAAATTGTCCACCTCTTTCCAAAGAATTGACGGGGCTCTCGATGAGCATCTCTTAGATCCTTCGCGAGAGAAAACACTGTTTGATGCTGACGGCAAAACATCTGCTGCCAAAATGGGGGCATTCATTCGCACTTGCTTGGATGATCAGACAGTTGAGGTCGAAGCGAAGAGTTTAGCAAGCGATAAAATCCCAGCTCTTCTCGTTGTCGATGAAAACCAAAGACGGCTCCGCGATTACATGACAATGACTCAAGGCAAAAGCGGGTTCCAAGCGAAAAAAACATTCGTCGTCAATACAAACCACCCATTGATACAAATCATCGAAAGACTAGAACAAAAAAACCCCGATCTAGCAATCCAAATGGCTAAGAGCATCTACGACCTTTCCCTTCTTTCGCAAAAAGAATTGGATCCCGCAGATGTAGAAAAAATGATTGCTCGTCAAACGCAAATTTTAGAAAAAATCGGATCTCTGATAAGTTGAGGGAATGATCTATTCCCTCTTCATTCTTCTTCTTTCGAGCTGTCTCTCAGCTCATGTCACCGCTCTCTATCTCACTTGGCATGCCGATCCGACCACGACGATGACGATCCACTGGCATACCCTCGAACATGAAACGACAGATACCATCTATCTCCAAGAACCCTATGGAGAATGGCAAGCCTTGACAGGCTCCCACACCCCACTCCACTATCTCCTCGTCCACACAATCCATCTCCAAGAGCTCCATCCCGATACCGAGTATCTCTTCCGAATCAGCGAAGATCCGACGATCTATCGATTTCGGACAGCTCCTGACACTTTGGACAAACCTCTGCGCTTCATCATCGGGGGAGATGCGGATCAAACAACGAAAATCTTTCGAAAAATGAACGAAACCATTGTTAAGCAAGATCCTCTTTTTTGTGTGATCGGAGGAGATATTGCTTATGCAGTCGATGCGATGCCTTTTCAGTTCTCCGTTACAGCATTCAATCGATGGCTCTCCTTTCTCTCTATCTGGAAAGAACAAATGATCACTCCTAAGGGAAGAGTGCTCCCTTTGATCTTGGGAATTGGCAATCACGACATCACAAAGACAACCGTTGATCTTTTCTTTACTCTGTTTCCTTTTCCCGAAAAAAGACTCTACCGAACACTCGATTTCTCCTCTTATCTCACCCTCTTTCTTCTCGATACGGACCATTACAGTCCGATTGAAGGGGTTCAAACCGATTGGCTAAAAACAGCGCTCTCTCAACGAAAGCACATTCCCTATCGATTTGCAATCTATCATGAAGGAGCCTATCCCTCCTATTACCCCTTCCACGGGATAATTCCTAAAAAGATCCGCACCTTTTGGTGCCCTCTTTTTGATGCCTATAAAATATCGGCTGCATTTGAAAATCACAATCACACCTTCAAAAAAACCCACCCTCTGACTAATGGGGAAATCGATCCTAAAGGGATTATTTACTTTGGAGATGGTTGCTGGGGAGCTAGGCCACGAAAGCCAAATGATCTATGGTATTTAGCGAAGAAAGGACGAAAAAACAATGTTTATCTGATGGAACTCTCCGAGAAAAAAGGACTGATAACAGCCCTTAACCTCATTGGTGAACCTCTCGATCAGACAGAAATCTCGCCCTTGACAGAGGGAGAACTGGAAAACGCGCTTTGAAAAGCGTTTTTACGACTCTGAAGAAGATTCTGATTCCGTTGTAGGCTGTACATCAGTGATTGCCGCTTTGAGGATTTCAATTTTGGAACCATCAATCATTTTCAAAACAACGGTCTGGTCCAAAATCCGATCTACCTTCCCGATGATACCCATCGCAGTCACCCGATCATTTTTCTTTAAAGATTTGCGCATTTGTTCTGCCGCTTTGCGTCTTTTTTGCTCAGGGCGCCATAGAATAAAATAGAAAAAGACAAGAGCGATACCGACCATAAAAAGAGTTTGAGTAAGCCCACCTTGAGGAGAAGCTCCTTCATCAGCAAGCAAGGCCCCCATCGGCAAAACAAATCCACATATTTTTTTCATAGAAATACCTTATCTAGCGGTTAAATCGATTAGGATGCCAGATATTGAGTTATCGGGCAAGGATTCGTTTTTTCTTTTTTTTGAGTTTTTTGGATAAAGGTTTTTTTTTCAAACGACCACTCCTCTCCGCCACCACCGATTCCTTACGAAACCGCTTCCCGATTTTTTCCAAATCGATGGTTCCCACCCTGACTCTTTGTGCCGCCGATTTATTTCCTTTATGCACTTTCCCTAAATCGACAACCACCCGGGAAAGAATCGACTGAAGTTGCTGCATCGTCTCTGATAAAGCCATATAAAATTCTCCATAATTTCTAAAAAATTATTACGCAAGAGAATCATGAAAAAAAATCGATTCGACAGATTTTCTAGGAAGAAGGTATAGAAACGAAAATGAGTCACTCCGTTTTGGTCTTTTTTTGTTTTTTAATTCCGGTGTCGATGCAAGCATTCCTTGTTGGTAACCCTGGGCAACCTGGGTTGCAAAAATCGGGGGTGATTTGGGAAGAGGCCCCCTGTTGTAACGTTCGTCTTTCCTATGTAACTGACTTTGTCTTCACACAAGAGTGTTGTGATACATTTACATTTCCCGGTCATGCCACGAGCGCGTCTCATCTCCAAGTCTGGACACAGGCGGGAATGCTCACATTCAACACAAAAGAGAGTCTCGACATTTATGCGATATTGGGAGGAACTCGGATCCAAGTTGATGAAGAGTTTTCGACGCTTCAACATCTCTCATGGGGAGTGGGAGCAAAAGTCCTTATTTTCCGAACAGGAAGATTTCGGTTAGGATGGGATCTCAAGTACATACAGTCAGATCAGAGGCCTCAATTTTTTACTTGCGATCACCTCGCCTATACTCTCATCAGTCCTTTTTATTTTGATTACAGCGAAATCCAAACAGCGGTGGGCATTTCCTATCAGACCGCCCATTTCTCCCCTTATCTCAACATCTCTTATCTGTTCAGCAAACTCGATCCCAAGCCAATGATGGCGACAGTCCGATTACCCATGATCGACATAGAGGTCGATGTATCGACAAAATCGATCTCTAATAAGGAAAAGTGGGGCCTCTCTCTTGGAATTTCGCTGATCGATGAAGAAAAGATGAGCCTTGCAATTGAAGGGAGAGCCATCAATCAGAACGCCCTCACTCTCACCGGAGAGCTTCGGTTCTAGCACCCTTCGATAAATAATAAATTAAAACAAAAACTATCGGACTAGCGCATTGACTGTATTACGAGGGAAACATGAAGTCATTCAGGAAAGCATCGAGAAATTTTTCGCGAACAACAGCAGACCAGAGGCTCCTTCCTATTGCATGTGAACAAAAACACCTGGTACCATTTATCAGAAAAAATCTTTAGTGTAAATCTCCATATGACGCGATGCGGGCAAAGCAACAGTTTTTCTGTAAATTCGATCTTCTCCCTCTTTTCACCTCTCACGTTTAATTATTTTCTGAGCCCGGATTTAATAGAGGACTCATGTCTAAATATTGCTTTCCAGTCACCCACTCCTCGTGGATTTCT
>DAIDIZ010000027.1 GCA_027451585.1 Chlamydiota bacterium | reverse complement strand
AATTCAATATTGACCCCAATTTTTTTATTGGAAATTTGATAGCTTTAAATCGGCTTGCTTGGGCCATTTTGGAGTGGAACGAGTATATATTGATGCAATATGGACTTTCAGTATTAACTCGATTTTGTACATTCAAAAAATGTACAAAGTCGAGTATTAAGCGAAAACTTGTGACACCCAAGCCTCGCAGCTCTCTTCCTCCTCTAAAGACCGAGCATGTCTTTTGCCCAAGCCCCCACAGTCCGCGTCATCTCGTCCTTTGCAAACAGATCCCCCTTCTCAATCAACGCCCCTTTTGCATCATGGATCAGCACCTCTCCCACTCTCGCTCCTTTCTGAATAGGCAATATGACAGAAGTCCAATGAATCGTTGCCCTGCAGTCCGTTTCCTCCGAAGGGAAATACTCAATCGCGAGATCTGACGCAAGACTTGCTTCCAACACTCTCTTAGCCCCTTTCAGCTCTCTTTTAAAAAGATGCCCCGAAGGGAAAAAAACTCTCTTCACCTTTTTTTCTGCAAAAGCCGCATCAAACAGGCGAATCGCATCCTCGTATCGATCCTCCCTCTTTTCGCAGCCCAGGAGCACCGCGATCAATGTCCTTGTTTCATCTTCAGCTGCTGCAACCAGCGTATGCATTGCTTTTGAATGGTACCCCGTTTTCACACCGATGGCCTTCGGATAGTAAAATTTGCCAGGTTTTAGTAAGGCGTTGGTCTGCTTGATCTCTTTTTTATTGGTTCCTGGCTTTTCATAAGGGACGTGAGAAACAAGTTGGCGAAACTTTTCATTTTGGAGCGCCCTTTTCGTCAAAATACACATATCGTAAGCTGTTGTGAAATGATCCTCATGGTGAAGTCCATGGGGATTCAAAAATTGGGTATTCTGACAACCCAATCGACGAAGATAGCCATTGAGCTCTTGCATGAAAGCAGGGATAGAAGAAGAAAAAGAATCAGCAATCACGTTGGCAGCATCATTGCCTGAAATCTTCATTAGCCCATGCAATAACGTCTCAATAGAAATTGTCTCCCCTTTCACTAACCCCATCTTAGTCCCTTCGGGAACACACCAGTGCGGGGGAGTATTCGGAGGTGAATTAGCAGGTTTCATTTTCACCGCATCGGCAGAAACGGTGACTAAAGAAGAAAGATTCGGTTTTTTCTCATCGAGAACGTAAAGAGCTGTCGCAATTTTGGTGATACTGGCCGGATGCATCGGAATATGAGCATGTTTCTCATAGAGAATCGCTCCCGTTTTCCCATTCATTAAAATCGCAGAGCGGGCCGAAACATGAACATTGAGAGGTTGACCAAAAACAGAGAAAATCAAGAAAAGAAAAAGGAGATACTTACTCATCGGGAGAAAAGGAGGCAAATGCTTGTTTATTTCCCTTCGCCGCCTCAGCTTGTGATTGGATCGGCGTGTAGTTGGCAAATTGGGCGAGCTCTTTTCGGAAAGCGAGATGGACACTTCCAACCGCTCCATGTCGATTTTTTGCTACAATCACTTCGGCAAGACCTGGCTTATCATATGGATCGTAGTATTCACGACGCAATAAAAACATCACCACATCACTATCTTGCTCAAGAGATCCGCTTTCTCGAAGATCGCTCATCATCGGACGGTGCCCCTGTCTCTCTTCGACCTTACGAGAGAGCTGCGCAGCGCAGAGAATCGGAATATCTAGCTCTCTTGCCAAATTCTTCAACATGCGAGAAATTTCAGAGATCTCATTTTGTCGGTTTTCCTGAGCTCGCATCGTTCCTGAACCGCTGATCAATTGGAGGTAATCGATGATCATAAAGCCGATCCCATAGGCCTCCTTGAGACGCCGAGCGCGGGCCCTTAGATCTGTGATTTTAAGTCCAGGCTGATCATCGATGATCATGGTATGCTTTTGCATTTTATTTACCGCAGCCACAATCCTCTGATACTCAGCGCCATTCAAAGACCCTGTCTGGATCTTTTCCGACTCCACTTCAGCCTGAGAACAAACCATCCTGTGGAGAAGTTGCGAAGCACTCATCTCTAAAGAAAAGACCGCGACAGGAATATCGTTGCGGAAACAGATGTTCTCAGCAATTGAGGTCATCAATGCTGTTTTTCCCATCGCAGGACGGGCAGCCAAGATCATCAAATTCGAGGGATTAAAGCCATTGAGCATCCGATCAAGATCGATAAAGTGGGTCGGAACGCCGGTCACATTCGGAGCATTGGGGTCTCTTTCCTTGAAAGTCTGCTGCCTTTCCTGCAGCTCTTTGAGGTAAGGGATTTTCGCCTCAGCCCGAAGCCCCGAAATCAAATCCTTGATGGTTACGCCAGGGCTGCGCTGCGTCTCTTGCGAAATCTGAAAAAACTGGGTTTGCGCTTCATCGAGAACCGCCGCTACATCAGAAGGATCTTCAAGAGCTACTTTCTCAATTCCTTGCGCTGTATGGATCATACGCCGCAAAATCGATTTTTCCCGAATGAGATCGACATACTCTTCGATGAAAGCAGACGTACCTGCATATTGAGCCAACGTTGTTAAATAGCTGACTCCGCCCACCGACTCCAGTTTTCCTTGACGCTTTAATTCTTCAGCAATCAAATGAATATCGGCCGGCTTGTCTGATACATAAGCCAATTTAAGGGCTGAAAAAACAGTCTGATGCTCGGTGTAGTAAAAATCGAGAGCAGCGAGGCGATCAGCTGCCACATTGAGAGCATTGATGCTCGTCAACATACAGCCCAAAACCATCATCTCTGACTCTTTAGAATTGGGAGGAATTCGACTCTTTTTTTCGATTTCAGTCATAGAACTTCTAGCATCCTATCGAAAAAAATGCATTTCGTCAAAAGAACGGAAAGAGAGGGATTTGAACCCTCGGTACCCCTTTAAAGAGTACGCGTCCTTAGCAGGGACGTGCCTTCGGCCGCTCAGCCATCTTTCCGCAGTAAAGAAGGACTGATTCTATCGACTTTCCCGCTTTTCAGCAAGAACTCCTGTCAATTTCTCTTTGTCACCGATCTTCTGAACTGATAACATAGCGTATAGAAAACAATGACAAATCAAATTTTGATGATAGCCGGCCCAAATGGAGCTGGAAAAACAACGCTTACCCTAGAATTGATTCGAAATTGCGCTATTCTATATGAATTTATTAACGCCGACGAGATCGCTAGGGGACTTGCCCCCAAACATCCTGAAAGTGTCTCTCTTGCGGCCAGTAAACTCATGATTCAGCGATTAAAAAATCTTTTGGAAGCCGGAGAAAACTTCGCCTTTGAGACCACAGGGTCGGGAACCAACTATCTGAAGCACTTAAAATTGGCCCAAAGTAAGGGCTATCTGGTGAGCCTTACTTTCTTATGGCTAGCTGAACCAGAAGAAGCGATCAAACGGGTAGCTCAGCGAGTCAAACAAGGAGGGCACTTTGTCCCTGAAGAGTCGATTGTGAGACGTTACTACTTAGGGATCAAAAATCTCTTCCGCCACTATCTGCCTCTTGCCGACGAAGCGCTGATTTTGGATAATTCATCGGAAAACTCGGCAAAAAGATTGATCGCGAGAAAAAATAAAAAAACATCTTTGAAAATAATGGATGTTGATATTTGGGAAAAAATGGAGAAAATAGCCAATGAGCGATGATTTAGGGAAATATATTTTAGAAGCTCACGAAAAGAGCTTTGAAAGAGCGTTTGAAACAGCCGTTCGCACAGGGACTTCGCTCGTCTTTTCTCGCAAGGGGAAAATCGTCGAAATCAAACCGCCTTATCGATATGAACTGGTCAAAATCAAACCGAGAAAGAAACATCGTGCAAAAAAGAAATCGGCCTAAACCTTTCTAAAAACCCCGTCTCTTTTCTTGCGCGCGAAGCGAGCAGTTTTGTCACGATCTCTTTTTTTCCTACGATCTCCCACCGTTTCTTCGCTCTTGTTGCTGCTGTATAGAGAGCTTCCCTCCCAAAGGATTCGCTTCCATCTGGAAGCAAAACCACTACCTCATCAAACTCACTGCCTTGGCTTTTGTGGATGGAAAGACAAAAGGAGACCTCATAAGGGGGAGGATCTTGAAAGGGTTCCATCCCCGCAAAATAAGCAATTCCCTGATCGAGACGCATCTGCCCCTTTTTTTGCCCAATCAATATCCCAGATGTCCCGTTATAAAGGTTGAGATGAGGAAGGTTCGCTGTCACCAAAATAGGAACCATCCACCACCACCCATCCTTACAATCCCTGTCCATCTTTTCGAGGATTCTTCGGTTCACCGCCTCAAGACCAAATGGCCCTTGCCGTAAGCTGTTCAATAAACAGAGGGGGCGTTCTTTCAATAAGAGAGGTGCCGGATCAATCGGGTCTTTTGTCATCAAGGGAGTTAGTTTGGCATACAGACGATCGATGAGATCTTCATCAAAATCAGCCATTTGGACTGAATCAAAAAAAAGAGATTCATCTCCTCGCAAAATAGCATCAAAAGCGCTGTGTAACAAAGACTCTTCCGTCCTCATGGACCGGGTTAACTTCATTCCAAAAAGATCGTTGCACTCGGGGAACAGGCTTGTTTGCTCTACAGGAGGCAGTTGGTTCGGATCTCCTAAAAGAACCAATCGAGTCTCCTCTCCAATTGACCCTAAAAGATGGGCCATTAAAGAAATATCCATCATCGAAGCCTCATCGACAATCACAAGATCCGCATCGACTTTTCTCTTCGTAAGGAGATTTGTCTCTCCCGGCTTGATGTTGAGAAGCCGATGAAGCGTTAGCGCTGCGTGAGTCACTTCTGAAGGGAGATGGCGAGAGGCTGCCGTCTGAAGATGTAAAGCCGCTTTACCTGTAGGGGCCGTAAAGATGATGCGAAGCCTCTTCTCCGATCTATGCGCTAATAAGCGAACAAAGATAGACGCGGTATGCGTTTTCCCTGTTCCCGGCCCGCCTGAAACAATCGCAAAGGGGTGCATAAAGAGGTGACGAACGACCCGCTTTTGGTCCTCATTGAGCTGATGTTCCTGTTCGATGACCGCATCAAGGGAACCTTCAAGAAGACTTCCCTTCCTTTGGTTCAATCTCGCAACCTGTTCGAGGAGGTAGGTTTCATAAACCCAGTTGCGCTGCAAATAGGTACGATCTTTTTCAAAAACAAGGGGGGTCTTAGGGAAAAGAGTATTTCCCTCCTCTAGCAGCCCTTCAGGGAGGTCTTGTGGTCTTTCTCCCCGTAAACAGAGATGCCCCTCTTTCGCACTTTTCAAAACGGCCACTACAAAATCAACCCACCCCTTTTTTGGAGAGAGCCCCAGCAGAAGATGCGCAGCCACTTCTTCAAATTCTTCTTTATTCATTATTTCTTCTAAAAACTAATAAAAAAAATTATTGAGTAAACCAAAAAAGAACGAAATGATATCGTGATTGTCTATGATTATTCAAGCCATTCAAAAAGCCCTTCCCCTTTTGATCCGAACCCAGATGCATCCCTCAGTGGCTACAGTTCTTTTTGTTGCAGGAACCACCTTCGGCTGGCTCCATCGAATCTATTCTCAAAAAGAGAGACCCCCTGTTTATACCGGAGATGAGACAGATCAACTTATTCCTCAGCCCTTTACTCAGAAGAAGAGCACTAGACAGCCCCCTCTTCGCCCCATCGGGTTTTCCAATCCCAGCAACACTGCCTGCGGACTCAACAGTCTACTCGTCTTAAGCTTTAGTTGTCCAAACTTACGCAAACTCCTCCAAGAGAAGCATCCAAAGGTGTACGATGCTTATGTAGAAGCAGAGCAGTGGGCAGATCGCTGTCCGAAAACAGATACAAAAAAGATGATGAATACTCTTCTCGGGACTCACCCAACCAATAGGGAAGAACACCAAGATATTTCTGAAATCCAAAACAAGCTTTTTCCCGACATACCATCGGTTCTTTTCTCGCCTACCCTTATCAAGGAAAAATCCCTTCAAACCGCCCTCGATGCAGGGAGTGGGGTCTGGATAAACGAATTGCGTGAAGCCCACTCATCCTTCTTTGTTTATATTCAAAGAAATTCTGAATCTCTAAGAGGAAAAAGTGCCTCGCAAATCGACCTACCTTCTTCTCTTACCCTCAACAATCAACGCTATGAACTCATCGGATTTGCCGTTCATCAGAACCTTTCTCCTCAGGGAACGGTCTATAGAGGGCATTGGATGGCTTTTGTCCACCGCATCGTCCCCCAAACCGGGAAAACAGTCTATTTCCACGTAAACGACTCGATATCAATACGCATCCCAGAGGAGGCCTTTTACGACTCACGAAAAAGCTGCTCCCTCGCCCTTTACACAAAACAAGAGATAAAATAAATCACCTTATTGTAATTGAAATACAATTACATTTATTGTAAAATATTACAAAAAAGGTTATTAGTGACTATCTTTGCTTATAAACCAAACTTTCTTTCACGATCACAAATAACAACAGCAGGATGCGCTTGCATCGGAGCTGCTCTGCTGATCCATCAGATTGCACTCTTCTCCCTTCGTAGGATCAGTCAGTTTCAACAAACGGAGTCCACCCACCCTCAGCAGACCAGCGGTCAAAGCAACCACTCCCAGACCTTACAAGAGCCCATAAAACCCCTCTCAGAACCCCCAAAAGCCGCCCCTCCAACGACCAGCGCCCAAAGAGGCCCCCAAACCCCACAAGAACCCATAGAGACCCCTCCACGACTTCCAGAAGCCGCCCCTCCAACGGCCAGCGGTCAAAGCAACCACTCCCAGACCTTACAAGAGCCCATAAAACCCCTC
>DAIDIZ010000026.1 GCA_027451585.1 Chlamydiota bacterium | reverse complement strand
AATAAAATGGTGGTTACTGAATATCGTGTATTACACGATACCTCTCGAGGATCTTCAACTTTTTCAAAAATTGCTATCCAAGGTTCATCTGCTTGCGGATGATGAAACGTTTTCGGTTGAATATGTGCTGGCACTCGTCCTTTTTTTTGTCCCATTAGGATACTCCTTTTGGGTCAAAAAATCTGCCATAACTTTCTCTATATAATCAAAATTTTGTTTTAATGCTCGGCCACCTGCAAGAGATAAAGAGCTTATTGGGCTATTTTGGAGTGGAACGAGTATAGATCCGAAATTTTTAAAACAAAAACACCCTCACCCGTAGACTTATACAACAAATCACCGTTATATTTTTATTTTTCATTTAAAAATAAATCGAGATTACATTATAAGTATTACAGAATGGAAAAAGTACAAAATAATTATAATCGATCACACTGGCCCCCCCTGTTGCACTCGGAGGGAAAGCAAACGCCCGCAGCTTCCCGCCTTGCAGCCATTGATCACATCACAGGAATGATCCCCCCCGCCCCGCCTAGGATCAAGGAACCCGAGAAGAAAATAGGTCCCGCCTCCCTTCGACTTCTCGCTCACCTTTTTTCTGGAGGTTATGTAAAAAATTCTCCCGCTTGCGAAGGGATGGGATGGCATGAGGCCGTCCCCTACCTAATCGCTTATCTCGAAGAAATAAAGCAGACCGCCACTAGTAAAGAGGCTCGCGCAGTAATCGAACAAACGGTGACTCAATTCAAGAACCTTTCCACCCAGATCAAGGAGGAGACCGATCCAGAAAAGATCCGTCCTCTTGCAAAGAAGAATTGGGAAAAGGTGATGAATCTCAAAGAAGGGGAATCGTATCTCATGCGTGGAGGATGGCGCGAGGCAGAAATATCCCGCAATGAAAAGGATTTTCCCACCATAAACAACGGCCATGCAATGCTCTACGAATGGACCCGTCACGAAAAAGAATTTTCACTCCGAGTCTATAATACAGGAGCAGGAACGCAATATCATCCTCATCTCCAATCTGACGGAAAAGAAAAGATCAATCCTTGTCTCACGTTTCAAAAAATCTCAGAAAAGACGCTAAAACCCTACGTTTTTGAGGCGCTTCTCGAACCTCTTCTCGCAAATAGCGATAAGAACCCAACAAACAGAATCTTCACCGGATGCGATGAATACATTTATCGAGTGTGCTCCACCCTCTCTTCATCGGTTTCCTATGAAAACAATCTATGGATATCTGAGCAAAAAGCGGGAACCTGCGTAATGAGCGTCCTCCTCGCTTATATCCGAGAAAAAGCAGGACAAGAACTCCATGACGCGATTCGATACTCCCTTCGATTAAAGGCCCTTAGACAGGCCTGGGAAGCTAGAGACCCCAAAAATGCATTCGAAAAGGAAGTTTTCCAAGCCTGTGCCCACATGTTGCTGACCGATAGCGTTAAGCCTCTCTTTGCTAGCGAACCAAAATGGGAAACTTCCAAGAGAGAAGGGGCCATTCTGGCCACACAGATCCTCGACTCTCTAGAAACAGAGAGGTCCACCTCGTTTTTGCCAATTGCGCAAAAGAGCGATCCTATTTCCATACCAAGAAGGTTGTACGAGAACCCAAAAAAGGAGGAATTTCGGTGGGACAAAAGATCGATCCCTCTTCCACATAAAAGAGATCCTATTTCATCCCCCTCGATGCTCCGCAAAACGCTCGAGGCATGGGAGAAAGAATGGGACACAAATAAAGAACTGTTCACACTAAAAGAAAATCAGATCCAACTCCAGTGGGATATCGAAAGCTTGCCTGTTGAGGAATCATTCTGGACACAGGTGCCTGAAGAAGATCTGCTTCCTTGCATGAAACTGATCGACACTTGGTTCTCCTTCTATTTTTTGACCTATAAAAAAACCGGTGATATATTGCGCCCTTCCATGACCGCTGTTCTGGAGGAAAGAACCGCGCTTCTCACTCTTCATAGAGCCCAGTATCAGTTAAGCTTGGCTTATGAAAAAACCCTAAAGCAACTTCCTCCTCAACTCCAGCTGAAAAACTATTGGTATAGAGAAAAGCCCTCAATCAACAAAACAGATCCACACGCCTGTTTTTTTTCTCCCTCCCTCAAAAAAAGGTGGGAAGATCTATTCCTCTATTTTCAAAAAAAATCGGACCTCCCTCCGCTTTCCCTATCTCCTCAACAAATAGGATTACTACCGGCTAACCCTAAAGCTATGCGAGAAGCATTAGGAAAGATCCCTTCTTGGAATTTTTACCTTCTCTGGGGAAGACACCTTTCCTTAAAACATAGGAACAATCCATCTCTTCCTTCTATTTTCCAAGATCCCGCCAAATACTTTTCTTTGGCTGAACAAATCGCTCTCGCCTTGATGATCGGAAATCCATCTCCGGAGGAATTCAGCGAAGCTTCTCATATCGTCTATCTTCACAGAGCAGCGATTTTCCTAGATATCCCATACCTTTACATCCATTCCTATCGTGATAGGATCAGTGAGGCAAACAAAAGTTCCAAAGAGGAAACATTTTTTTCCAAAATCGGATTGCAATTTAATCCAGAGAAAACATTTTTTTCCAAAATTAGATTGCAATTTAATAAAGAGAAAACAATTCTTCCCAAAATCGGATTGCAATTCAATTTTGAATCTTATACCGACAAAATAGAAACAAATATTTATTTTAATCTTCCTGACGGAGATATTTATCATTTTAAAAAATTAAAAAACTCAACGCCTTTTATATCGGATCAAATATGCGCGCCGTGGATGACAGAGCTTCCAGAACAGCGAAATTATGCCCCGGAGAACAAAAGAACTCGATCCTATTTATTTGAACCTGTGACGCATACAGAAGCTGAAGCGCTGCCCTCTTTCGAAGAAAGAATACAATCCCATCCGAAAGCCAGGCCCCTATATGCCTTAGAATGGGCTGAACGCCATCTCGAGCTATTCAAAGAAAAAGATAATTGGGTTCATCGCAAAAATTTCTACAATTTTCTCATAAATTTTTTTCATACAGATCTAGGCCGAGGACTCCATACCCCTCTCTCTGATCTATGTAAAGAACCTCTCTTCTTAAAAAGATGCTCAGACTTCATCCAAAAAGGAATAGACTATTTTTGGGTCTCTCCACCCCAAAAATCGCTTACGGAGGCTCTCTACTTCATTGAATTCGCTCTCCTTTTGCAAGATTGGACAGGGTCGCAAGAGCAAAAATGGCTGAACAAAGAAAACATCCGGTCCTGGATTGAACAGACTTTACAAACAAAAAATCTATCTTACGACCAAAAGCAAAGTCTTTATCTCTTCTCGATTCTTGCAGGACCTGGGACTTCTCCTCTCCTCTGGTGGACTTCTTGGCTTCAACTCGATGAATCTGCTATTCACTCCGTCTTTTACTCTCTTTTCAGAGAAGCTAGAAAAACTGCCTGGGAAAAGCACCTTCCAATCCTTCTCAAACAGGTGGAGAAAAATCCTGATCTTATGCAAAAGATCGGAGCCTCAATTGGGATAAGTGCCAAAGACTGGACTGAACTCGGTCATGGAAAATGGGTAAGTAAAAAGACAAAAGCATTCATCGATCTTGGAAGGGGGATCTCAAAAAAAGAAGGGAGGAATCTTCGAGAACTAAGCGAACTTCCGTATTCTAGCATAGAAGCTACAAGGAAGGAACTCTGTTCATCCCGGCCAATGCAACAGTATTCCTCAGATGGGGACACTGACTACTGGATCGACCCTATTTGGGGAAAAATGGAATATATTAGAAGATTTGGGTTCTTAAGAACTGATTCCAAAGGAAAACGGTACCGAGCAAACGACCTGAGGGAAAATATTCCCGAATTCTCTCATCTTAATGACAAGATTTCTTTCTGGAGCGGACTGAAAACAGGGATGCTCTACGGATGTCTCAGCGCAACAGGAGAAATCCTCTATAAAGCACAGTGGAACGGCCCCATGTTAAACACCAAAGGGCATATCTTAACTACGGGAGATCCCCACTTAAGAAGATTGATGCCTACGAGGAACGATCTGATTTGTTGGCAAAATAAGCAAGGCCAAGTAGAAAACTTCGAATACAAATCGATTCAATCCCAAGAAGGGAAACCTCTGGGGTTTCACAAAGGAGCCGATGGAAGTCTTCGCTGGAACGAACATCCTGAATATCGACTCGTCACGGAGATGCCGACTCATCTACTTGGGGGATTTTCCGAATATTTGGTCGTGGAAGAAGAAGAAACCAAAAGCCAAAAAATTCTGCTGCCTCTTAAAAAGTTAACGAAAATTCGACTTGCAAAACTAATGAAAACTGGGATGAAAATTCCCGAAGATTTTGGAAAAAAAATCAAATCTTTATCCGTCCTACAGCGTATTCAGAATCTATTATTTGGTAAGATTTTTTACCCTCCTTACGAGAAAAAAGGAAATCAAGAAGTCAAAGAACAGTATGTATCAACATTAATGAATCCCGATCCCCTTTCCTCTCAAGTGATAACGGAAGTTGACGAAAACTCTTTGAAAGTTTCCTATCTCGTGATCGATCAAAAAAGGAGCGATGAAAATCCAAGTCCTTCAATGCACCTCTATCTGATGTATCTTTTTTTAATGCAAAGACAATACAGGAGAGCCCTTCATGAATGGAAACAGATCGCTGTGCATCACGATAGATCCAAAAACGAAGAAGAAGAGGTACGAAAGATCCTCGGTTGGATGGTACAGATCCCCGATGAGTCGATTGAATCAACCGCATTGCAATTGAGGGCCTTCTCCTTCCTGTTGAGAGGACCCAAGAAATCTAAATTCCCCATGAGTGAAGAGATTCTCCAGAAATACTCCCAGCTTCTTACTTCCTATCAAAAAAACAGCCACCAATGCCCCCACTACTTGAAATTGACCCCTTCTGAAATAGAGGAACTCTACCCCCCTTCCTCAATCGATTCAAACGAATCGAGAATCGTATATACCCCTCTGCCAAAACCAATTCTTCTAAAAAAACCAGTAGGTCATATAAATCCCGATTGGGCCGGGTCTTCCAAAATATATAAGGAAAAAACAGGCGATTGCGAAGAACAGATCTTTGGGTACACGAATCGATTCTTCTCGATACCTAAATCTGAACTAGCAACTTTTTTCACGCTTCTCTATCCCAAGATAAAACAAAGTGCTGAAGAAAGAGAGAGAATTCATTTCTATCTCCAGATCGCAACAAAAGAGAAGAGTGAAATGTCGGAGGGAGATGACCTTTTGTACTGGCTCTATCGTATGATCTTGATGCGATCACCCGAAGATCTCCCTCCTTATCCTAACAAAGCTGTAGATATGCATGCTTTGGAGAAGTTCATCGATAGAAAAGCCCCAGCCCTAGTGAATAAAGAACCTTCTCCGCAATTTGCCTCCGTTGGAAAAATTTCAAAGCCCCCTTACCAACCGATCCATATTCATCCAGTTGGCCAAGAGGTCCTCTTACCTCCTCAAAAACCATTGATCCCTCCTCATCTCCAATCTCTTGCTGATGAGATCGTCGAATTGACTTCCCTGCCCCCTCCTTCAGATCTCGTAGAAAAAGCGAAGACAGAAGGAGCCATCCTTGCCAGGGCCTATCCACTCAATCGCAACATCCCCTTCCTCATCGGTCTATTCTTTGAAGGCAAAGATGAGGCATTCTTGCAACTCAATCCAAATTGGAAAAAAGAAGATGTGCAAAAGATTCAAAAGAAAATCGAATTTTTTTTGACAGAGGCGACCCAAGGATTACAAGGGAAACCGAGAGCCTATCCGGTGAGCTTCCGGCCTGCTCTTGTCTTTGAATACCTAACGCAGATGCGACTGCGGCCGAAACAAGCCAAATATCTCCAAGCGATTGTGGAAAGAGGCCATTGCCCTGTTCTCGGCCATTTGATGATGGGCGAAGGAAAAACCCATGTAATGGCCTCTCTTTTGGGAAGAATGTGGAGTACTCGAGATCGGCTCGCGCTTGTCTTGACTCCTCTCCCCCAATGGAAAACAATCCGAGATAATTTGGCAGAAACACAATGGCGCCATTTTGGACAAGAAGTGGTCAGTTTTTCCTATTCTCGAGAAGATCTCTCTACCGAGGTCCTCAAAGAAATCTCGCACTCACTTGAACTTGCTAAAAAGAATCAAAGACTTGTAGTCCTCCCTTCGGAAATGCTCCATATTTTAGAGCTTGAATTCATCGCTCTCACCTCAACAAAAAAAAATTCTTGGAAACTATGGGCCATAGAAAGAGCCCTTAATCTTTTTAGTCTTGAAACAGAAATCTCTTCAAAAATAAGATCTCTCCAAAAGATTCTTCGCCTTTTACGCCATGAAACATCAGTCATCCTGGATGAAGTCGATGAAGTGCTCAAAGTCGATAAAGAAGTCAACTTCCCCTCTGGAGAAGAAGAGGATATCGATCCGGAAAAGGTACACAAAATCCAAGAGCTTTTCCTCTTTTTATTCAAAGAATTTCCTTCTCTATTCGACGAAGAGAAGGAGCCTCTTTCTCAAAAAGAGTACACAACCTTTGTTTTGCCTGCTTTAACTCAGAAAGTAGCAAGCTTTTATCCACAACAATACCAAGAATCACTTTTTCGCTACCTTTCTTCTAGTCTCCAAGAAGAAGACGGCCCCTTCATTACTTGGAAAGATACCCTCGCAACAACAAGTCCCGAGAAAGGAGAAATCTTAGCTCTCTATCATCATCTGCTCCAAAATATTCTTCCGTCTACACTTACGAGAAAAGCAAATCGTCACTATGGTAGGTTGAATGACTCATCAGGCAAAGTGGTCCCTTTTGTCGCGAGCAACACTCCAGGAACCTCAGAATACGGGCACGTATGGCAAAAGATCGCCTATCACTTCCAAACAGCCCTCTCCACCCCCATGACAAAATCCTTTTTTGACAAATGGGCAAGTCAAGTCGAGAAAGAGATGTCAATAGAAATGAGCCTCAACCAAATCCCTGCGTCCGAAACGAAAGTAGCCAAATTCTACAGACAGGGTCTTGGCCTTCCCATTTTTCTTCTCTTCTCGGATGAAGACCGAAACAAAATCTTTGATCTCTTCAGTCAACATCCCGAAAAAAGACTCTTTCTAGAAGATCAAACCATCTTTGAAGAGGTAAAAACTGACACCCGCTATTTCTCAAGCAATAGCCACAACGGCCTCCATTTCTCCCATTTCTTCGCCATGACCGGAACTCCGTATAACCGTCTTTCTTATCCCCGCTCCCTTTCCGATCGCCCCTTGCTTGATCAAGAAGCAACGGACAACTTTTTCAACCGTCTCATCGAGCTGAATGGAACCGTCTATAGTGCCAGAAACTTGAGCTCCATTGATTCGATTTGGAGAGCCGTCAATCCCGCTCCCCACGTCCGGGCACTCATCGACGTGGGAGGATGCCTCATTCTTCATAAAAATCGGACCTATGCAACGCAAATCCTCGAGCACCTACACCCCTCTTTTGAAGGGATTGTCTTTTTCCAAAACCCCTCAGATCCAGGAGGAGCTAGCCTCCAATTCCTCAAAAGAGGAGAAACCAAATCGATCCCACTTCCTAATACCAATGCCGCTACTTGGAAAGAACTAGGAATTGATCCTAAAAATCTCTTCTTTTTCTATGATCAATGGCATAGCAGAGGGACAGACTTCCCTCTTCCTGCGGATTCTGAAGGGCTGATGCTCATCACAAAAAAAAATGAGAAACACGAAATCGCCCAAGGAGCAGGGCGAATGAGAAAGATTTTAGAAGGACAAACACTTTCCTACTGTGTTCTTGAAGCAGATCGCACTCTGCTACCCCACATCCGAGAAATCGTTGCCCACTCAGAGGAAGTAGAACAAGAACGCTTGAAAGAGCAAATTTTCCGTCATTACCAGTGTGAATTAAACGATCTTATCCGGTACGATCACATGGAGAAGCTAATCACCCATCCCCATCCTGAAAATAAAATCGACTTATCCCTTGTCGAGACTAGGGAAGAAAAATCGCTCTATAAACTCTTTGGACAAGGAAAGAAAGAAACAGCTCCGTTGACGATTTTAGAAGATCAAGGCCGGTTTCTTATCAAAAAAGCCCCTCATCTACGATCCCAAATCGAGGCCATTCTCGAGGAAGCAAAAGCAAAAGCCCACCTCTTTCCGAAGACACTCTCTACAAATGCATTGAGTACAAATCGAGAGCAGAAGCGGCATATTGAAGTAAAAAAAGACACCGAAAATGTCCGCGAAATCGAGTGGGAAACCGATCTCAAGAAAGAATCTTTCTCTGCTAGAAATTTGATCACAATCTCAGAAACGAAGTGGAACAAGAAACAGGCACTCTCCTTAGCTAGACAAAAAGGAGAAACTCTCTCACTTCCCTACCAATGGATTGCTCCATTACACCAAATCCTCAAAGACTTTCCTTACAGCAATCCTTATCCCACTCTCTTTGAATCCAACCTGTACGCCACGGCCAACTGGCATGAATCAACGCCAGAGCCCCTTCCTCTCTACAGTCCAAAACACAAACCAGCCACCCAAATTTTGATGATTGAGCACGGCCCCTCTCAAAAGAAAACCTACAGCGCCATTCTCCTTTCGATGGCCGAGGCAGAAAGTTTTAGAACCGAGTTTCTCAAAAACCCCACCACTGATCTTCGGATGTGGCTCATCGACCCACAGGGACATCAATTAGTTCCTCCCCTAAGCCCCCTTCCCGAAACAAAAGAAGTTGAAGAACTCATGATACAGATCAATCTTGCAGCAGGGAGAATCGATTGGATTTTGCAACACGAAAAAGAAGTGACCGCCTATTTCGGCAAACATACCACTAAAGAACCATTAGCGATCCGATTTTTGCACCTACACGCGAGACATCACGGAGATACAGAGCTCTCGCGAATGCTTTTCAAAGCAGGAGTGAGTGAGAGCTTTTCTTCGCGGCGGCATTTACGGAAAGGAACCGCATCCTCTTTGTAAGGGCGAACCCGCCCCGCCTCCTCACAGGCGCTACAGCAACACCCCCGATGCTCCTTCAGGCAAGAGAGGCAAGAGATAAAGAGCTTATTGCAGTCCATATTGGCGCAATTGTAATAGACATCACAGGCGGTTTGACACAAAGAACAATGAGCAATCGGAGCGGCAGGCTCTTCGCTGATCGGCACAACAAGACGATCATCAAAGACAAAGAGCTTTCCCTTCCAATGATCAGCTCCCTCCTCAAGACCATAGCCAATTACCCCTCCATCGAGCTGGTAAACCTTTTCAAACCCCTCTTGCCTCAGCACTGCCGAATAAAACTCACACCGAATCCCACCCGTGCAATACATCATTACTTGGGTCTTTTTCGGATCGACTTCGGTTTTTAGCTTTTTCGCATAGGCAGGGAACTCTCGAAACGTCTCCAGTTTAGGCAGCTCAGCCCCTTCAAAATGGCCCACTTCCCACTCGTAGTCGTTGCGCACATCGATCAGCAGCGTATCAGGGCTCTTTTCTTCTAACTTCTTCTTCCAATCGGCAGGAGATATATGCTCTGCTATTTGCGAAAAATCGACCTCGCAGTCAATCGCAACGAGCTGCTTGCGCACCTTCACCGTCATCTTCGGGAAAGCGTGTCTTTCAGATCGATGAATTTTAAAGTCGATATCCTTGAAACGGGGATCTGCGGTAAGCCACTCGATATATTCTTTGGCAGCCTGCTCACTTCCACTCGATTGACCATTGATCCCCTCTTTCGAGATATAGATCCGGCCTGTGAAATCTCTGTTTTGAAAAAATTCTTTATGCTTGGCCACTTCCAGTTCAGGATTCTCAATAGGACCGATGTGATAATAAGCTAAGACATTGTACATAAATCCCCCTCTTAGGAAGGGAGATTTTAAAACCCTTCTGCACGAAAGTCAAGACGTCTTTTTGCCTCTTTGACTGCCCATAAATTCTAGCCGAATATTATCTCCAATCACAAAAGTTTGGCGGTTCAGGGGATGTTGAGTATCCCACTTTCGAACTAATAACGAATAGGTCCTATCTTCCATAAGGAAGCGGGTAAAATCCTCTTTTCCCATATGAACCCTGATCAATCGGCGGAGCACCTCTGTCTGAGAATACCCCATTTTGGGAGACCAAAACAGTCGAGAATAAGCCTCTCGCAGAAAAATTTCCTGATCAGCAACTAGGAGACCTCTTAAATGATTGAGAAATGAAAATATTTCTTCCGGAGAAATTAGTTTTAAATCGCAGGCCCAATTCTCCGCTATGGAAAGAACTTTTAGCCTATCCTTACGATCAAGGGGACCCGCTAACAAATCTCCAGAACAGCTCAATAATAGAGTCTCCATAATCAATCCCATACGAAAATCCGAGGATGCTGAATAGGATCCTCCCAATAAATGAGCCCCTACAACAAGAAAGTCTCGGATCTGATCCAACGAAACTCTTGAATTGTCATTTCCCAATCGATCAAACGGTTTTTGAATTTCAGAGTTTGTTTCGGGATTTATCAAAAAGAACCGATCGCATGTCAAAATCTGTTCTATTCCATGCTCCCAGGTCGCTTTCAGCACAGATAAGACCAATTCCTTCCCCCGGTATTGACTAGACAATTGATTATAGACATCCATAGGTAAAGCAAACGTTTTCCCCTGAGGCAGATGCAAAAGCTGGGCAGTCCAATCAATGAGTTCTCTAGGAGTCATTAAACGCCCTTCAATTTCTTTCAAATAAACATCTAATGAACATCCCGAATAAGATGTTTTTTGCTCATCCGTTTGCGTGGCGTCTTCTACTAAAGCAACTTGGTCTGTATTCGCTTCACCTGTCTTCAAATGCAAAGGATCTGTCTGTATTTTACGCGTTCTGAGAGTCTTTGGATCTGTCTGTATCAATATCTCGTGGGAACTGGGCGGAGGCGGGGGTGGAGCCGTCTGAGACCACCACGATCGAGAGGGTGTCGCTTGCCATTTTTCAGTACGAAGCCTCGATATTGTTTGAGCCGTAATTTTTGATTGTTCAGTAGTATTGTGTAAAACCGCATTAAGGCGACGCACCCCATCTGCCAACTGCCTGTTCGCCATTACAAAACGATCGCGATTGCTCTCCATCAATTGCAATCTTTGGGCCATTTCGCCCAAGGAAGCCAGACACGTATCCATTTCATTTGAACCATTCTGCCCTTCCTGAGAGAGAAGGAGCTGATCCTCAAAAGACTCGAATAGATTCACTAACAATTCGGCTTGCCCTGTATAAGCTTGTATAACATCCGTGCACTCTCGAGACTTAGCTTCCAAATTTTGCTTGCTCCGACCCAAGTCACTCTGGCAACTAAGTAACTCAACCCGCTGCGCATTACATTGATTTCCAAGTCGCTCTATCTCCACAACCGCGGCTCGTAACCGTTGACTTGTATGCAACAGAGCCACTTGACACCCGCTTAAACAGCTTAATAGGCTGGTGTTATAATTCTGATATAGATTTAGCTCTCTTTCTAAAGAAAGATTTGGAACACGACTATTACTTGTAACAAAAGACATAATGAAAAATTATACAAAAAATACGTTTTTATTAAAAGGAAAACCGATCCTTCATGTTGTTTTCGGTATATACTCGTTCCACTCCAAAATGGCCCAAGCAAGCCGATTTAAAGCTATCAAATTTCCAATAAAAAATTGGGGTCAATATTGAATTAATATTAACCCCAATTTTTTATTGCTTTGGGTATACCGGAAATGATTCAAACGTCGGTTTTTCTGCCAGATATACAGATAGCCGAACATCATTTATCACCTCAAAAGTCTGACGTCTAAGAGGATGTTGGGCGTTCCATTTCTGCACTAACAAAGAAAAGGCAGGGGCCTGATCTATGTGGAGATTCCAAGACAATAGGCGACGAATCACAGTTTCTTGAGAATACCCCAGCTCGGGAGTCCAAAAAAGTCGAGCGTAAGCCTCTTGCAAAAAGGTTGCTGAATAAGCAGGGTCTAGGAGATTCCTTAGACGGGCAAGAAATGCCACTCTTTGTTTAGGAGTGAGTAACTGTAGATCAAAATACAAACTATCCGGCAGAGAGAGGATCAGAACCATCTCTGACCGGAGAAACACAGGAGCCGACTGATCTTCAGGAGGGCAAGATAATAGCCTCTCCGCAAACGAGCAAACACGAGAATCCAAAGAAGCCCTATAGGTCCCCTTCAATAAACGAGCCCCTGTAACAAGAAAGTCGCAAATCTGATTCAATAAGACCTGTGATTTTTCTAACGAGACAAAGTGGGCTTGCGTTGGAGAATTCGTCTTGGGATCGATCAAAAACAACTGGTCGCGCGTCAAAATCTGTTCTACTCCATACTCCCAGGTCGCTTTCAGTACAAATAAGACCAATTCTTTCCCTCGGTGTTGATCAGACAATTGATTATAGACATCCGTAGGCAAAGCAAACATTTTTCCTTTAGGAAGATGCAAAAGCTGGGCAATCTGATCCTCGATTTGCTTACGACTCATCGACTGTCCATCGATTGCTTTTAAATAAGCCTCCAAAGGTCCTAAAGAACATGGTGTTTGCTCTTCTGTCTGGACCTCTTTGGTTGCCCCAGCTACCCGATCTCTTTCTAAAGGAAGCTCTTCTTGGGCTGTTTGCGTTTCACTTGTCACAAAAACCACTCGATTAGTCTCCGTTGCCTTTCCTGGCAAAACCACTCGATTTGTTTGCGTGGCCCGTCCTTCCGAAGGCCTCAGACCTATCTGTGTTGCCCGCTCTTTTCGTTGCAACGCAGGTGTCTGCGTCGAAAACGACCGACTCGGAGCCCCTTGAACCTGACGTCCTAGATCCGTCATAAGACTTTGGATGACAGTTCTTAGCGATGAATTTTCTTCCTCGCCCTGAAATCTAGAATACTTAAGCTCTAAACTCTCTGCCGCGCCTTGCTGACGTTCTTCTTCCAAGCTTCTCTGCAATTCTCGACACTTGAAATCAAGAGCCTGTAAACGGGCCCCTATCGAATTGATGTGCAACTGTTCCCTAACGCGTTGTAACCGAGCTTCCATTTCGTTACTTATCCCGACAAGACTCTCGCTCTCTTCAGGAATGCGTTGCAACTGTTGGTTGAAAGCGCCAAGGAAAGTCTGATCGCCATCGATAAAGTTTGCTTCTCCTATAGAAGATACAGGAGAAATCCCACCTTTCGAAAGGAAGTCCAAACGCTCCGCAAAACTTCCTAACGAATCGGACATGTGATTGATCGCCATAACAAGAGCTTCTACAATGGCCTTGTTGTTTTGAGCACTGCGTTCCAACTGTCGGGTGGTATCACGCAACGCATCCTGACAACGCTGTAATTCAGCTGCTGTCTGATTGCTTGACTCTAAAATATCCCCACTCTCTCGCACCCTGTCTTGCAGCAGCTGGGTGGTCTCATGTAACACCCCCTGACAACGCTGTAATTCCGTTGCTATCCTGTCTCTTGACCTTATGAGACCTCTCCTCGCTTCTGCCATCTCATGGTTTTGGGCAATGAGAGCCCCGAGTTGACCTTCCATAAGGTTGAGCCGACTAACAAGCTCCCCCCTCTCAGCTGCTAGCAGTTGGGTAGCATAGCTTAAAACAGCAAGGGGGTCTGGCGGATTCGTTTCCCCTAAGCGATAATAATTAGGCGCAACAAGAACATAATTAACAGGAACATTCATCATAACAATTTTACGAAAAACAACTTTTTATTAAAAGAAAAAACTGGGAGATATGTTATAAAATTCGGTTTTTAAGCTGCCCGAAAGGAGCCTCACTTCCGGTATAACGATTTTAACGTTTCATAACCTTTTGATCCTTAGCTGATTTTAAAAAAATCCACTCAACATTAAAAGAGAAAAACCGCTTCCAAATGGAGTTTTGCAACTAACTTCTTGTTCGAAAAAACGCCCTATACTATACTGCCCTACTTTCAATTCGAATGTTTTTGGAGAAACAATGGCTCGATACAGAGGACCTAAGAATCGCATTGCACGTAAGTTTGGCGCCAATATTTTTGGAAAAGGGCGCAATCCTATGCTGCATAAACAACACCCCCCAGGCATGCACGGGGCCAAACGAAAAAAGAAATCTGATTACGGCCTCCAGCTGGATGAAAGACAAAAGTTGAAAGCCGTCTACGGGATGCTCAGTCAAAAGCAACTCGTCAATGCCTACAAAAAAGCGTCTCTTTTAAAGGGCAATACTGCACAGCTTTTCCTTGAGCAGCTCGAGTGCCGACTAGACAATATCGTCTATCGCCTCCGGTTTGCGTCGTCCATCTTTGGCGCGCAGCAGCTCGTCTCCCATGGTCACATTCAGGTGAATGGGAAAAAAGTCGACCGCCGTTCCTTCTTGGTCCGCCCGGGAATGATCGTTTCGATCAAGCCAGCGTCTCGTGAAATGAAGGCGATCCAAATGGCGCAAGAGTATACAGCAAGAGAAATTCCAGAATATCTCAATCTAGAATCAGATAAACACCAAGGGTCTCTTCTCGTCGTTCCTCAGATGGACCAAGTGCCTCTTCCGATTCCGATCAATATCCCTCTCGTCTGTGAGTTTATCTCTCACACCTCTTAATCTTTTAGCGGCTTCTGATTTTCAGGAAGCCGCTTTTTTTTCAATAGATCAAATATTTCATCTACTTTCATCCAATAAGCTAGAAGAACAATCAGCCCCAAAAAGAGTACGGCGCTCGAAATAAAAAAGGTCATCTGCGTTTGAATGGATCGAGATTCGCTTTCAATTCCACACAATAAAATCGGGAAAACAGCTGCTACAGAAGAAAGAAAAACTAAACGGCCCAAAAATCCATAAAGAGAAGCAAAAAGAGAAAGAGGAATAAAACGCTGAATCAGAAAAACCAGAAGCCCACAATTTACCCAGGCAGAAAGACTCGTGCTCAAAGCAATACTAAACGCTCCCCATTTAAATCCAAACACCATGATGGTATTCAATACAATATGAAATCCCACACTAATTAAAGAGGCTAACATAGGCCTTATATACGATTTCTGGGCATAGAACGCGCTCGCAATAAGAAGGATCAATACGGAGGGAATAAGCCCTATAGAGTATCCCCAAAGACAGTAGAGCGTTTGTTGAACGTCCTGAGAGGAAAAATCACCATGCCCATACAAAAGGTTTAATCCAGGAGCTCCAAGAGCTAATAAGCCAAAAAAACAAGGGACAATCAAACTCAAACTGTGTCGAATAGCTCCTTGTAAAAGACCTTGGTATCTCACCCAATCTTCTTGGGCAACTGCTCTAGCAAGAGGAGGGAGCAAAGCTCCAGAGAGCGCTATCCCGAAAAGAGCTAAAGGAAGTTGCTCTACTCGAATCGCATACCATAGATAAGCAGGCCCGGAAAGATCATTCATCCGAGAAAAAATCGCGTCGAGAGCACTATTGATCTGCGTTGCCCCAATTCCCACTATCCCAAATGAAAGAGACTTCATCATTTTCCTCCAATCGGTCGAAAAAAAAGAAGGAGAAAGCAGTTCACGCCAGGATAACGAAAGATAGGGGATCACTTGCAAACTGGTCACAAACCACTGCAAAGCAAAAGCGCCTGTAATTCCAAGACTCAATGCCTCGACCCCCCTTTCGATAGGCCAGTTGGCGACACAAAGAGCAACCCCTATCCAAAAGCAATTGAATAATACAGGTGACGCAGCTGTTACAAAGTACCGTTTGTGATACTGCAAAAATGAGCTATTGAGAGCATACAGGCAGATAAATAGCAGACCGGGGACCATCTTCATCGACAACGAGAGAATATGAGCCCAATCAGCATCGAGAAAAAACGTGGCCCCAAAAAAAGCCCCCTCAATGACAAGACTTCCAAAGATAAGCACTGCAAGGAGCGAAAAAAAGGAATCACGATAAAAAAGGACACCTCTTCTCGTCGACTCTCCGTATAAAGAGGCAAATTGAGGAACCAGCCCCCCTTGCAAAGATCCCTCCCCAAACAGACGACGAAATAAATTCGCTAATCGGTAGGCCACCATAAAAGCTGCGATCTCTGGAGCACTCCCAAAACAAAAGGCCATTGCAATATCGCGCAGAGCCCCGCTGATCCGACTGAGCATCGTCCCGGCAAAAAATCGTTTGGCAAAGTGAAGAATAGAATGACTGGTATCCATCGACAAAATGGTATATCATGAACATCAGATATATGCCATTTCAAGTGGAAAGCCTCTCTCTTTATCCCGAAGAACCGGGAGTTTACCTTATGAAGGATAGCGGAGGGCGTGTCCTTTACGTGGGAAAAGCAAAAAACCTCCGCGTTAGGATCAAGCAATACTTCGCCACCCATCGAGATGCACGAGAGATGGTCCCCTACCTCACCGCCCAAGTCGAAACCATCGATACGATCGTCGCCTTGACCGAAAAAGATGCCCTCATCCTCGAAAACACCCTGATTAAAAAACACAAGCCCAAATACAACGTCTTACTCAAAGACGATAAAACATTCATTAGCCTGATGTTGACCAAACATGAATGGCCCCTATTAAAACTGGTGCGTCACAAAGGCCCCCAAACAGAGGAAGGAACCTACTTTGGCCCCTACACAAATGCACTCGCAGCGAGACAAACCTTCGACCTCCTGTCTCGTCTCTTTCCTTTAAGACAATGTTCTGATTCCGAATTCATGAATCGAGTCCGCCCATGCCTTCTCTACGACATCAAGCGGTGTCTTGGCCCTTGTGTGAACTTGTGTTCGAAAGACGAATACAACCACCATGTCGAGGCCGTAAAAAAACTGCTCAAGGGCAAAGATAAGGAACTCCTCCAGGAAATGGAAAAAGAGATGATCAAGGCCTCGGATGCTCTTGAATTTGAAAAAGCCCAAGAGATCCACACTCTCATCTCCCAGATCAAACATGTGACAGAAACCAAACAGATCAACAACCCTGAAGCCAAGGACTGTGACATACTCGGCCTTTATCGAGAAGCCGACGCTGTCATGATCGCTTTATTACTGTTTAGAGAAGGTCATCTCGTTGGTTCTGAGCATTTCAGCTTCCACTTCATTGCCTCGAGCGAGGAAGAAATCCTCACCTCTTTTATTTTACAACACTACAAAGAGAAACCTCTCCTGCCCCGAGAAATTTTAATCCCTCGCGAATTAGAAAGGACGGTGGAAGAAGTATTGAGCGAATCAGTTGGGCGAAAAATCGAAATTCTCTCTCCACGAAAAGGGAGAAAACACGATCTTGTTGAAATGGGTCAAAGAAATGCCAAAGCCCTTTTTATCCGAGAACAAGATACACGATCACTCAAAGAGAAAATGCTCCTCGACCTCTCCGAGACGCTTCAACTGACCCGATTTCCCCGTAGAGTGGAGTGTTTTGACACTTCGAATATTGCAGGGACAGATCCGGTCGCAAGCGTAGTCTGTTTTGTCAATGGAGAGAAAGACAAATCAAGAAATCGCCTCTTCAAGATCAAAACAGCAGAAAAAGCCGATGACTACACAGCTATGAGAGAGGTTCTCCGGCGTCATTTTATTCGGCAAAAAGAGGCAAACGACTTTTGCGATCTTTTGATTGTCGATGGGGGTAAAGGACAGCTGGGAATTGCTCTTGAAGTTTTTGACGAACTGAAAATCGCCTCTGTCGATCTGATCGCCCTTACCAAAGAAGAAGCGAGACATGATAAAGGGCTCACTCAAGAGAGAGTTTTCCTCCCCCACCAGAAAGAGCCTATCCTGATCGATCCCCGATCGCCTCTCCTCTTCTTTCTCCAAAAAGTGAGAGATGAGGCCCATGCCCAAGCAATCGCCTACCACCGAAAACGGAGAGCCAAAAAAACGATCTCTAGTCAACTCGACACGGTCAAAGGGATAGGTCCCGTCAAAAAGAAGAGGCTCCTCACACGATTTGGCAGTCTAAAAGCGATCCTACAAGCATCAGACGTAGAGCTCAAAGAGGTGAAAGGGATCACAGACAAAGAGATCCAAGCGATCCGATCTCTTACCTAAGATCTGCAAAAGCCTCTTCCTCAGAAGAAGCGGGAGCTTGATTTTCTTCTGAAACGAGGATCAACTCTTTAAAGACGATGTGGACTGAAGCGACATGTAAACCGGTCCAACGAGACACTTCTTCTACGAGCTTCGTTTGGATCTCTTCCGATTTCTCAGGGATTGAGACTCCATAGGCCACATTGATTTCAACACGGATATCAACGGATCTCCCCTTTTCCTGCTGATCCACGTGGATCCCCTTGATCCGTTCGAGATCACGCCCAAGCAAACTATCGAGAAGATTCCCCTCCAAAAGAGAGATCCCGTCTATTTTTGCTAATACTTGCAATACAATCCCTTGCAATACACGAGATTCAATATTTCGGATAAAAAAAGTATTCGGGAGCTCTACTTCGCGAGAGTCCATGTTTTTCAATGAATCGAACATTGACGCCTCCATCTTTTGAGCAAAGGCTTATACCAAGTTTTAAGGAAATCAATCAAGAGAGGTCTTTCAACAACTTCCAGTCAGTCATCTCTTCATTCCACACATATGTGTTGTCCGAGATAATCCCCTCTCCTAACGCCTTGCTGATCGCCTGATGGCTTAAAGGACCCACCTGGTTGTGCGACGCATCGAGATAATACCAAAATTTATCGATAGGTCCCCTGGGGAAAAGGAGGGGGGGTCGAGAAATGGGTTTTGCTTTTCTCTTGAAATTGAGGAAAAAGATTGGGAAGATCCCCCAAATACCAAAGAAAAATCCGATAAAAAACCACAAATAGGGATTGTACTTTTTTTTTATAGCGACATAAGCCGCGAGGGATCCCATTAAGACAGCACCTAATAAGGAGAACCTCAAATAACCACTATTCATGATTGATCGAATTGTTGAGGGAACCCCCAAAACTCCGGCAGAGAGGAATTTTGTCGGTCCCCCTTCGAGTTACCAGCTTGCTTTCACAATACCAGGGATTAAACCTTGGTTCGCCATTTCTCGGAAACAAAGTCGAGAAAGCTTAAACTTTCTGAGGAACCCACGAGCTCTACCTGTAAATTGGCATCGATTTCTGAGACGAACAGGAGAGGAATTCTTGGGCAATTTGTTGAGTGAATCAACAGCAGCAAGACGATCTTCGATTGGTTTTTTCATATCCAGGATGATCGCTTTGAATTTCGATCTCTTGTCAAAACTATTGTTGACCAATCTTTCTCGTTTCTTTTGCTTTGCAATGGAAGATTTTTTTGCCATCCTTATACCTTATTTTTTACGACCAGGGCCTTTCTGACGCTGTTTGCGGTTTGGGTCTCTTTTATTGACCACATAGATCCTCCCCTTGCGACGGACAATTTTGTCCCCTTTCGCTGGGTCGGCCTTAATGGAAGCACCTACTTTCATGATTTATCCCTCATAGAAAGGGAACAATTTATACAGAAAAATCGATTTTGGCGCAAGAGGGGATCTTTTCTTGCACTTTATCCCCTTCCTCAAGTATGATGGACCGATCATTATTAAAGACGATCATTGGATGGATCATGAAAAGAACATACAATCCCAGCAAACTCAAACGGCAACGCAAATTCGGCTTCAGAGCCCGGATGAAAACAGTCGGAGGCCGGAAGGTCATTCGCCGACGGCGCAGAGCCGGCCGAAAAGAGCTCGCCGCTTAAAAAAAAGGGCTGAGTTTCAAAGTTTCAAAAAGGGGACGCGGCTAGCAGGCCGCTTCCTCTGCATTGATTTTAAAGAAAGTACTTGTTTTGCTTTTGGGATTACTGCGTCTTGCCGCTACGGGAACTCTCCTGAGCGAAATCGATTCAAGAGGATTGTCCGCGAAGCGATCCGTACGTCGCTTCCTCTCTTGCCTGAAACGGTCGAACTTCACATCCTCCCTCGACAAAAAGCAAAGGGAGCGAAGATGCAAGAACTTCAAGAGGAAATTTTGCAATTAACCTCCCATTTCCACCCTTAAAAAGCCATGCTCAATCCAGCCCAATTGCAAGCCGTTCAAACTGTCCGAGGAAGGATTCTGGTTTTAGCGGGGGCAGGAACCGGGAAGACCGGGGTGATCGTCAAGCGCATCGCGCACCTGATTTTGGATCATCGGGAGGATCCTGGATCGATCGTAGGGCTCACCTTCACAAATAAAGCAGCGGCCGAAATGCGCCACCGAGTCGAAGCGCTCATTGGGGCCCCTTTGGCTAAACAAGTGATCCTCGCGACCTTCCACAGTTTTTGCATGCAAATTCTGCGGAAAGAAATCGATCGACTCGGCTTTACAAAAGATTTCAGTCTCTATGATGAGCGGGATGTGGAAAGAGTGATCCAACACCTGGCAAAAGAAATGCTCGGCATGGAACGGGACATTCCCTCTTTAGGAGCCACTAAAACGGCCATTGCCCAAGCATCCAACTCGGGACCTTCCCACAAAATCATGACTTGGCACGATCAATTTTCTAAAGACCTCTACGAACGACTCCAGACGACCCTCCGCGCGATGAATGCCGTCAACTTTGATAACCTGATCAACTTGACAATCCGCCTCTTTGAGGAACATGAAAGTGTGCTCCATCGATTCCAGGAAAAATACAAATACCTCATGATCGATGAGTACCAAGATACCAATCCGGCCCAGTTTCGCTTAGCCGAGCTACTTGCCGGTAAACACCAAAACTTATGCGTCGTAGGCGATGACGACCAGTCAATCTATGGCTGGCGGGGAGCTGAAATTGCCAACATTCTCCATTTCAAAGCCGACCACATCATTAAACTCGAACAAAATTACCGCTCCACCGACCCCATTCTCAAAGCTGCGAACGCAGTGATTCTCAACAATCAAAATCGACACAAAAAAGAGCTTTGGACAGAAGAGAAATCAGACGAACGAATCGAAGTGTTCCATGCACCGACCGAAGTCGATGAAGCGCAAGGAGTGGTTGAACGGATCATCTACTATCGAAAAAAAGGATTTCGGTGGAAAGACATGGCGATTCTCTATCGGTCGAATGCCCTTTCCCGCAATTTTGAGATGGCTTTACTCAACGCCTCGTGGGAAGACAAAGGGAAATGGATAAGAGGGATCCCGTATGAAATCTTTGGCGGCCTTGAATTTTCTGAACGAAGTGAGATCAAAGATCTTTTCTCTTATTTGCGGGTTATTGCCAATCCCAAAGATCAAGAAGCGCTACTTCGGATTCTCAATGTTCCAAGAAGAGGCATTTCAGATGGATTTCTCGATGAACTGACCCAAATGAATCGCTCCTCAAATATCTTGCTCTGGGATCTTTTGGGGAAAGTTAGTCGGAACGAAATCCCATTTCCCTCACATCCAAGAGGTGTTGCCGGAGTGAAAAGTTTTATCGATCTCATCGATCGAGCACAAAAAAAGTTCGCCAATCCCCCTTTAGCAGAAGCGCTTCTTTGGCTTTTAACCGAGATCAACTACAAAAAAGCAATTGAAGAGGATGTAAAAAGCGATAAAATGCGCGACTTCAAATGGGAAAACGTTCTGGAATGCGTCAATTCTCTTTCTCAATACGAGGCAGAGAACGAACCGATTTTGCAAGATTTTGTGGCAAGCACCGCCCTTTCCCGCCCCTCTTTTGCAGCCCACGTCCAACGTTCAAATGAAGACAAGGTACAACTGATGACGCTCCACAGTGCAAAAGGGCTCGAATTCCCCATTTGTTTCATTGTCGGCTTGGAAGACCATATTTTACCCCATGAAAAAAGTCGAGAAGCTACCGGGATTGAAGAAGAAAGGCGCCTTTTTTACGTCGGGATTACCCGAGCGAAAAAGCACCTCATTTTAAGCATGGCAAGAGCGCGCATGCGAACAGGAAAAGCAGAACCAACAAACCCTTCTCGTTTTCTGTTTGAAATACCCAAAACACTTCTCAAAGCCGCTTCCCATAAGCTCTATGCATCCTGAATATCCCCCCACCATTGTTCTTCGTCATCGAAGAGAAAACCTCAAGAAATGCTCTTTGACGGGGCTCGAAAAAAGGGCCGATTTCCTCTTTTTTCCCTATCCAGGAGCTCAGCTTCCCATTCTCAAAGATTATCTTCTCTTAAAACAAGGAGCGCCCCTTCTGACCATCGCAGATCAAGACCGGGGGCTTTTTCTCATTGATGGAACGTGGAAACTGGCAACTCTCATGGAAAGCCAAATCCCCCCCATGGAAGCCAGAAGCCTGCCGCCTCATTTTCGGACCGCCTATCCAAGAAAACAAACAGAATGCCCAGACCCCGAAACAGGCCTCTCCTCTCTCGAAGCTCTGTTTATCGCTTACGCGATCCTCCAAAGGCCTGTCGAAGGGCTTTTAGATCGATATTACTGGAAAGAAGCTTTCCTCGAGCGCAATAGCCTTTGCTAAACTTTCCTATGCATATCGGAAACAACTCATAATGAAGGGGTTGCCTGCATTAGAGAGAGAAGCCCCTTGCCGATCTCCTTGGTATAGCAACGATAACAAGCCGGCAAATACTTCTCCTCTGCGCCCAAATCAACCGATGGACCTTGATTCGTTGCAAGCCCGTTAACATGTTTCAAATTCATAATCGATTTTCGGTTGCAGTAGTGACAAGTAGCCTTCACCTCTTCAATCGAATCAGCAAGCTCCATCAAACGGCGCGACCCCTCAAATAAAAACGATTTGAAATCGGTCCTCAAACCATAGCAGAGAATCGGAATATCAAAATCGAGAGAAACCCTCCTGAGTTCTTCAATCACGCCCGAAGACAAAAATTGCGCCTCATCGACCAAAACACAATGAATTCCCGTATAATCAATCCCTCGCATCGATTCGAGATTGACAATGAGCACATCGGCCTGCATTTCAAGACCCGCTCTCGACTTGATCCACTCTTTCCCGAAACGGGTATCTAAATTGGGCTTCATGAGAAGCACTTTCTTTCCTTGGCTGCGGTAATTATGGGCAACAGCGAGCAAATTGAGAGTCTTTGCGCTTCCGACTGTTCCATGACGAAAATAGAGCTTAGCCATCTCGTTTCTCCTCGTTTGTGAATACCTCAACCAAAAAATGTACAAAGTCGAGAATAAGAATTCAAGTTGCCGCTTCCCCGCTCTCGACAGACGATCAACGAGCAACTTGCGTCAAGAGTACAAAAATCTCCATTTTCTTTGTCAAAAATCGATGATCGGGGTATTTTTAAAGGGAAAATAACGAGAGATCCATGTCTAGCCCAGTAAGACCCAAAACTGCTTTTACGCCTCTTGAGAATAAACTCCTCAACGAACTCCGTAGACGAGGAGCCCGTATGTCCACGTTACAAGTATTAATCCCCAACGATTCCGACTCATCGGCAAGCAGCGATCTCACACCCATCGGGAAGCCCATTCAGCTACATAAACCACTCTTTCCTAGAGAAACAAGATTACCCCCACTCAAAAATCGACTCAACTGCTACAGGAAAAATCTTTCAGAATCCTCTTTCAAGATCCGAAAAGTGGCGCTCAAAAAGGGGATCTCCCAATCGCCAACACGTCCTTGCATAGGTAGCAATCCCATCCATCGCAACTTTGACTGCTATTCTGGAAAACTTCCCTCAAGATCTGTTGTTTAACTCTTTCCTTTACTGGCAAAAAGGAGGAGGATGGCGATGAGGGAAAATCCCGTCGCGCTCAAAAGAGCAAAGAGACTTAAATCGCCCCAAGCAAATCCAACATGAGAACAAGAAACTCCCAACGTGCATACGTGCACTTTTTGCAAGAAGGGAAGATAGGGATACAACACGTGAAACAGAGCGATCACACCGCCTAAGGCGGCAATTGGCACCGCATAAGGGATGATCGAAAAATCACCGCGATAGGCAGCCATCCCAAGCAAAAGAACTAACGGGAAAAGAGCTATCCTCTGATACCAGCAGAGAGGACACGGGGGATTCCTCAAAATCTCTCCATAAAAAATGCTCAAGCAAAAACCAACAAGAGCAACGAGCCAAGCGAGATAGACAGCATGCTGTTTCATGGTTGTTTCTCAAGTTGACTGATTCTTCTCACAATTGAATCAAAAGAATCGGTCGCCGTCATGACCCCATTCACAAACAGAGAGGGCGTTCCAAAATCGTCTCCCATCAGCCGCTTTGCCCAAGAAAGATTTTGATCTATCGCCCCGTAATAGAGCCTCTGCACAAGCGCCAAGCGGAGCACCTCAAGATCGATCCCCCCCACCCTCTGCGCTGATCCCAGAATCTCCTCTTGTGTCCCCGCTCGACTGATCAGAAGCTCATGGAGAAATGCAATAAACCGATCAGGCGACAAGGAATAAACCGCAAGGACCCCGTTAGCTAAAGGCTTCGAATGATCCCCAAAGGCAACCGGAATCAACGACAACCGAGCCCGCCCCGTATCCACAAGATCCGATACAATCCTTGGGAAAACCTCTTCCGTGAAAATCCGGCAGTTCGTACAACAAAGATCTTCAAACAGAACGATCTGGAGCGACCCCGTCCCAATTGTCGGTTGACCTAAAGTATCAATAGAGACCGGCTTCGGAATATATTCATAATAAAAAGAAGCAATTAATAAAAAAGAGAACGCGACCAAGGAGGTGACTATAACTATCTTTTTATGCATTTTTCTGCATCCTCCACATAAATAAATTTTCATTCAATAAAAACCTGAGTTTTGCATTATTTTCGGTATGTACTCGTTCCACTCCAAAGATGGTGAATCTTGACTTTTACCTTTCGGATCAGCTAACTTTGAAGGATATTCATATTGAATTCTGTGCAACCTAAAATTTACTCGTTCGACGAGCATCAAATCAGTCCTGACAAAATCGATGAACACGCAGTCTACGTGATCCAAAAGCTCCGTCATGCGGGCTTCAAGGCCTACCTCGTGGGAGGGGGTGTGAGAGATCTTCTTTTAAAACAAAATCCCAAAGATTTTGACATCTCCACCTCGGCCAGACCGGAAGAGGTTCGCGCTGTGTTTCGCAACGCGATTTTAATCGGTCGCAGATTTCGGCTCGCCCATGTCCGTTTCGGGAAGAAAATCATCGAGGTCTCCACCTTTCGAGCGGGAGAAAACGATTCGACCGATTTGATTGTCCGAGACAACATCTGGGGCAGTGAAGAAGAGGATGTCTTAAGAAGAGATTTCACGATCAACGGTCTTTTCTATGATCCTGAGACGCAAGAGATTATTGATTACGTCGAAGGATACACCGACCTAGAAAAAAGGATTTTAAGGACGATTGGGAACCCTGAGGTGCGGTTCATTCAGGATCCGGTCCGTATGATCCGGCTGATCAAATTTTGCGCTCGGTTCCATTTTGAGGTAGAGCCCTCGACCTTTCGAGCTCTTACCGACCTAAAAGAAGAAATTTTAAAAAGTTCGTCGGCGAGAATTCTAGAAGAGCTCCTCCGGATGCTCGAATCGGGGGCCTCGAAGCCCTTTTTTCAGCTTCTTCACCAATACGGGATGCTCCATTCTCTGCTTCCTGAAATGGCCCACTACCTGAACATGCGCCCTGAATCGCCCATTTTCTCTCTCCTTGGAGAGATCGACTCAGAGATCAAACAAAAAATCGCTCCCCCTTTTGATCGTTGTCTTCTTTTAAGCGCGCTGCTATTCCCCCTTTTTGACGAGTTCCTCCGAGCCCGAGCTGCCCAAGAAAACAAATCGCCTCACTTAGGGACCATCACAACAACAGCTGAGCATGTGATCGACTGCATCTTCAACCCCTTTTTCTCGCTCCCTCGGAGGACGAAAAGCATTGTCTCCTTCCTCATGGCCTCGCAATACCGACTGATTCCCCTCGATGGGAAGCCGCCTCGACGAAATAGACCCCCCAACGACCCCTTCTTCCCCATGGCTTTGCATCTCCTCAAATTCCGATCTATCATCGATACTTCGCTCCTCCCTCACTACACTCTTTGGACCGAGGCCTCCTTCAATGCCCATGCCAAAGTAGCTGCGGGGGAAGAAGAGCCCTCTGCCCGCCCTAGAAGAAGGAGGAGAAGATGAAACTACCTATTGAGGCTCTCTCGGTCGCTCCTGGAGTGACCCTTTATCATAAAGGACCTCCGCTTGATCTCGGCCCTCTCCCCTCTTTTTTCTATTTTTCGCTTGCAGGCGAGGACTCTCTGTGTCTCGATCCATTCAATCAACCGGTCCAATTCCTGGAAGGGAAGATGATCCGCGTCTTTTCGATGACCCTTCCTGGGCATGAAAACAGGCTTCCAGCAACAGGAGCCATGAAAGTATGGGCAGACGACTTTTCCCATAATCGAGACCCTATTTCCGACTTTTTAGACACCTTTGAACAAGCCCTTTCATTTACCATCGACAACCGATTTGCCAGCAAAGAAAAAATGGGCGTGGGAGGACTCTCGAGGGGAGGGTTCATCGCCCTCCACATTGCGGCAAGACACGAAAACATCAAATACGCTCTTGCCTTCGCCCCCCTCACAGAACTCCATAAGATCAAAGAATTCAGTCATCTTCAGAACAATCCGCGAGTGCGCGCCTTCGACCTTGTCCATCAGAGCAAAGCTCTTGCCCGCACCCACATCCGGATCCATATGGGGAACCACGACTCGCTCGTAGGCACAAAAGAGGCCTTTACGTTTACGATGTCCGTTGTCGACGCAGCCATTCAAGAAGGAATCCGATGCCCCCAGGTAGAATTCCTCCTTCACCCCTCGATTGGCCACAAAGGACATGGAACCCCACCTGAGATTTTCCGCGAAGGGGCCCATTGGATGGCCGAATGCTTGACCTCATCATCTTAACAGGGGAAGCGAGCGGAGATCTTTTAGGAGAAAAGCTCATCGCCTCTCTTTTATCCGTCAATCCCTCCCTCAAGATCGAAGCGGTCGCGGGACCTCTCATGAGGAAACATCCGATCCACACCATTTTCCCCATGGAAAAACTCCAAGTGATGGGATTTCTCGATGTTCTTTTTCATCTTTCCCGACTGACTCGTCTCTTTTTTCGACTACGTAGAGAAATCCTCACCAAAAACCCGAAAGCCGTCATCTGTATCGATTATCCAGGATTGCACCTTCGACTTCAAAAATCACTCCGTAAAAAAGGATACCAGGGGAGACTCATCCATTACGTCTGTCCCTCTGTCTGGGCATGGAAAAAAAGCCGGATCCAACTCATGGAGAAACAGCTCGATCTTCTCCTGACCCTTTTTCCCTTTGAAAAACCGTTTCTTGAAAAAAGCACCCTTCGAGTCGATTATGTAGGTCATCCCCTGATCGACGCCATTGAAGAAAGCACAGCGCCGAGAGAAAAACTCATCGCCCTTTTTCCGGGGAGCAGAACCGCCGAAATCAAGAAAAACCTCCCTCTACAAGTACGCGTTGCCCAAAAACTCCAGAGAGAAGACCCGGCCCTCCAGATCGCCGTTTCAGCCGCAAGCGCTACTCACGAGCAGTTGATCCACACCTTAATCCCAGAGGGAATCGAGATCGTCTCTGCGGGGAACCACTACCCCCTCATGCAAAAAGCCACCCTTGCATTCGCTACTTCGGGAACGGTAACCCTTGAGCTAGCCCTCCACAAAACTCCCACCGTCGTCCACTACGTGATGTCTCGATTCGAAGAATTTCTCGCCCAAAAGATCTTCGGGATCCATCTCCCTTTTTACTCGATTGTGAATATCCTCGCAGGAAAAGAGATCTTTCCTGAGTTTTTCGGCTCCCGTTTCACAGAAGAGGCTCTATTCAAAAAAGGGAAAGAGCTTCTTTTGCATTCCGATTCCTGCCAGAGATTATGCCAAGAAATCAAAGAGGCCTTTGGGACGGAGAATGCAAGCCAAAAGGCAGCTCGCTCTATCCTTGCCTGTCTCTAGAGTCCTTCCTCCCCGCTCCGCGGAAGCTGGACACATCGCTTGAATGAGGTATAGGATTTCAGATGGTAGACGGAGAGGAAATCGAAAAGCTACTGTTCGCGTTGGCTATCGGATTTTATTGGCCTTACAACCAATGACTTATATTGATTAAAATTATTTTTGTCTAACACGAAGAATTTTACTGAACAATATTTATATACAAAAAAAAAGAAAAACAAAATATAATTAATTATTAATCTTAATTAAGGTAAATAAAAATGACAACCATAGCGTCCTATAATATATTTCACGAAGCATATGCAGAAAGACACGACGTCGGCCGTCCCTACGGGACTCCTATTCGATGGGAAGATCGACAACCACATATTCTCTTTACAATATCTCTTGTAAAACCTCCGATTCTGCTCCTTCAAGAAGCCGATGTGACGCGATTACCTGGTATTATCAAAGAAGACCAGAAATTAATTTTCGCCCAACATAAAGGCAAATTTGATGGTTTAGCGATTATTATTGACACGAAGAAATTCAATCTATTGAAGACTAAAACCCATTACGGAGAGAACGACCTGGCAACACTCATCGTTCAGCTGCAAGATCGCACGACGGGAAAAATCATCCGAGTAGCCAACGTTCATTTGGAAGGGGGAATGAATAGAGATCCTGGTAATAAGCAACTGTCATCAGCATTGGATAGGATAGAAGAGTTAGAAAAAGATTCCCCCTCCGACGGGGTCATTGTTGCTGGGGTCTTCAGTGAAGACGCGCAAGGCCCAAGAAGTTCTGCTTTAACAGCAGCCGGATTTACTCCCAATGACCCTGAAGAACCCCCATACGACCCAGACGACTCAATTCCCGTGAAAATTGACCATATGTTCATGAGATTAAAAGGGGCATATTCAATGGTTAGATCAGGAGCATTTCAATGTCTAAAGATAAGTGATCACCACTTTGTATATGCGCAGCTATCCTGTTGCCCTCAAGAGACCCCGCGCAACCTCCCCTTAGATCCTAAAGCAAAGCAATGTTCTATAAGCTAAAGACTCCTCCCACAGCCTCTTTGCTTGCCACAAAAAATCAGAGAGGCTTCGAGACCTGTGATCCTGCGATAAAACCAGTCGTCCAAGCGTTTTGAAAATTAAATCCCCCCGTTATCCCATCGATGTTCAATACTTCTCCGGCAAAAAAAAGATTCGGGCAAATCTTGCTCTCCATTGTTTTAAAATGGACCTCTTTCAAATCCACTCCTCCGCAAGTAACAAACTCCTCCTTATTGGTCGTCTTTCCCTTGACGTGATAGATAGCCCCCTTCAAATGGCGAGATACCATCCCTATCTCTTGGGTAGAAAGGTCATTCATTCTTTTCTCTCCAGGGACAAAGAATTTCCAGGCATTTTTGGGCAAACCAAATAAATTTTGCGAAAGAACAGTCTTACTTGGAGCCCCCTTTTTCGCGGATTCGAATCGAGCAATCACCTCTTGCAAAGAGAGATCGGGAAGGAAATCGATCATCAAGTCGATCTCCTCTTTGCGCTCGGAAAAATAGCGAGCCGCCCAAGCCGATAATTTCAAAGCAGCCGGGCCGCTAAACCCAAAATGGGTGATCAAAAGAGGACCCACCTGACGTAGCGAAGTTCCAGGAATGGAAAGACCTACCTTCTCAATCACAAGCCCGCTCCATTCTTTCCAAGGAGAATCGGGGACATTGAATGTAAAAAGAGAGGGGACTGCAGAGATAATCGTGTGACCTAAACTTGCAGCAAAAGCCCACCCCTCTTTATGGCTCCCTGTAGCCAAGAGAAGATGGCGCGAGACAAATGGTTCCTTTCCTTCTATCTCTAGGACAAATACCTCGTCCTTTTTTTCGATCTTCCCCACTTTTTGCCGTAAAAATATCTCCACCCCCAATCGCTTCGCCTCTGAGAGGAAACAGTCGATGATCGTCTCGGAATTATGAGTAGAAGGAAACATCCGTCCATCCTCCTCTACAATCAGAGAGACCCCTCTTTCTTTAAACCACTCAATAGTATCCCTCGGCTGAAAACGGTGGAAAGGACCGATCAATTCTTTCTCCCCTCGAGGATAGTTTTTCGACAGCAGCGAGGGATCAAAACACGCATGCGTCACGTTACATCTTCCACCGCCAGAAATGCGTACCTTGGAGAGGAGAACTCCACTCTTTTCAATGATTGCAACCTTTAGATGAGGCAGTAACTCTTTGGCTCGCAAGGCAGCAAAAAAACCGGCCGCGCCGCCCCCTAAAACAATGAAATCAAACCCAAAAAAATTTTTCAAAAAAGAACCTCAAAAAAACTGATTGCTTTCATCAAAGAGAATCAATTATAATGGACATCCACTTTAAAACGTCATCATTTAATATGATTCTTTCTCTCGCCTACAGACAATTATGTGGGACCGTACCTCGCAAAGAGTCCCCTTTGCAACCCGAATTGGATAGAGCTTCAAGAGTGAATCGCGCTGCAATGCAATCAAGCCCAATTACAAAGATCCCTCCATCGCCCATAGTGGCACCTACAAGAGGAACAAGTCCTTTCGGAGGAAGTATAGAACTGCCGAAAGAACAAACCAAAACCGACTGGATAAAGCTCGCGGCATCCACCCAAATGAGAGCCGCACGTGAAGAAGTTGTTCAAAGAACCAAAAAGTGTGACCAAACCCAAAACTCAGAACTCGATTTAACCAAACTTCGGTTTGGTAATTTAGAAATTCGGATGATTCCTGATCATGTGAAAACATTGACCCTTTCCGACTGCAATCTTGCCTCATTGAACGAGATCCTCTTCCCTCCACACCTGGAAGCGCTTTATGCGCTGGGAAACTCATTCAATCACCTGGATCTGAATGCATTACCTAAAACGCTAAAAACCCTCTATCTTCCTGAGAATGAGATAGAAACGATCTCTGGAAACTGGCCACCCGATGTAGAAGAAGTCTATCTTCATCGTAATTCACTCCTCCACGTACCGCCCCTTCCCCCCAAGGTCAAAAAAGTAATTTTGAGCAACAATAGGATTCAAAAAGTAGAAAAGGGGTCCTTTCCTTCCTCTGTCTTAGAGATTGATTTAAGTGATAATCAGATTACTTCTTTTCCCTGGGGAGATCTACCTCCGCTTCTGGAAAGCCTCCACTTAACGAACAACTGCATCCAAATCGCGAGTTCCTCCGAAGAAGCAGCTAGTGCATGTGCCTATTTTGGGGAGGAAGAAACGCCCGCTCCGCCCGTCATCAAAACACCATTTCCAGAGACCTTGAAACACATTGACCTCATCGGAAATCTTCTCTCACAAATTCCCGATAACTGGGCACTTCCTCTCGGTTGTGTTGTGATTCTGAAATAATCCCAATCTTTTGCGCCTTCTTTTGGACAGAAAAAAACCCTGTCTAGAATGTTCTAGACAGGGTGAAAGAAAAACTGGCGGCTACCTACTCTTCCTACCTCTTGTGGCAAGTACCATCGGCGACGAAAGGCTTAACTTCT
>DAIDIZ010000025.1 GCA_027451585.1 Chlamydiota bacterium | reverse complement strand
TATACTCGTTCCACTCCAAAATGGCCCAAGAAAATCGAATTTAAAGCATCAAATTTTCAATAAAAAATTGGGGTTAATATTAATTCAATATTGACCCCAATTTTTTATTGGAAATTTGATAGCTTTAAATCGGCTTGCTTGGGTCATTTTGGAATGGAACGAGTATATACTCGTTCCACTCCAAAAACACCCCCCCAAGAAAAAATTTCACTTTAATGAAATATCACTAGCTCTAAAGCCTCCCATCTTGTACTATTCAGGCGTCGATTCTTAGAATGAGGTTGGATGTCAAAAAATAAAGTGAATCCAGTGGGCCGTACCAATTACCGATGGGTAGTTTCTGGCCTCATCTTCTTGATTACTCTCGTTAATTTCATTGACAGATCTGCCATCTCCTTTATTATCGCCCCCCTCAAGCAAGAATTTCACTTTACTGACACAGAATTTGGTTTTATCCTTTCGGCCTTTGGTATGGGCTATATCCTCCTGACCGTCTTTGGGGGGTGGCTCGTCGATGTGTGGGGCGCCCGGTTTGTCTGGCCGATCGCCGCCGTCGCTTGGTCTCTTTGCGTTGGATTTCTCGGTTTTGCAGGAAGTTTTTGGGGATTTGTAGGGCTTCGGTTCCTCCTAGGCGTTGCGGAAGGACCTCACTTCCCCGCCATGACTCGATCAATCAGCAACTGGCTCTCCCCCTCAGAAAGAGCCCGCGCCCTCTCTATCGGCCTTGTAGCAATCCCACTCTCCTCCGTCATCGGAGCCCCCATCACCTCATACCTCGTCGCCGATTTTGGATGGAGAGCCATGTTTTTCATTATCTCTTCGATCGGAGTTGTCTGGGGGATCGTCTGGTATCTCGTTTTCCGAGATAAACCTCAAGAATGTCGGTATGTAAACCAGGCTGAGCTCGATTACATCTACTCGGGAACAGAGCAAAAAGGGCCTAAACAAGCGCCCATCCAATGGCGCTACATCCTGACTCACCCGGTCTTAATCGCCAACAACATCGCCTACTTTGCCTACGGCTACATGCTCTTTTTTGCCACCCTTTGGCTTCCCGGCTACTTCTCCTCTCAGCATGGGCTGAATTTAAAGGCCGTTGGCTGGTACCTAACAATTCCTTGGTTGATTAGCGCGGCCTTCCTCAAATTTGGAGGAATCCTCTCCGACTATCTCCACAAAAAAACGGGCCGTAATCGCCTCGCCAGATCCCATATCATCTGGAGCAGCCAACTCTTGTCTGCCATCAGCTTCATGATCCTCGGATTTACCGATTCTCTTTCCCTCTCAATTGTCTTCTTAAGCCTCGGCCTCGGATTTGGATTTATGCCTCATTCAGCCTTCTTTAGCGTCAATATCGACGTAGCTAAGGAGAGGGCGGGATCAGCACAGGGAATCACCTCAGGGAGTCTGGCGCTCGCAGGGATCATTGCTCCCGCGATGACAGGATGGCTGATCGATCTCACCGGAGACTTTCAGTGCGCCTTTTTCCTTCTCGCGGGGCTTTCAGGAATTGCGGTGCTTACAGTACTCTTATTCCACCACCCTGATCGAGAATGGTCTCTGCGTCCTGCGTCCCCCTCTTGAGGTATACTCATTCCACTCCAAAGTTACCCAAGTCGCTAGAAATAAATTCTTCACTATCGTAAACTGCCTGTCATGCGTTCCCTAAGACCCCTAACCGACCAAGAAAGAGAAGACCTCGAAAAGCGATTGAAGCAGGCAAAAGATAGTTCTGAATGGAAACGTCTGTTCGTTCTCCTCAGTTATGATGAAGGACAATCTTTAGAAGAGTTAGCTCAATTGACTCGTCTTAGCAAATGGACTCTCGAAGAGTATCTGAAGGATTATAGTTCGGACAACAAGACCAAAAACGATCCGAGAGGAGGGGGTCTATCGAAACTTACCAAAGACGAGGGAAAGCAGCTCGAAGAACATCTCTCGAAGACGACCTATCTGAAGGTAAAAGCCATTGTCGACTACGTCAATAAAACATTCGGTAAACATTACTCTCGGAGTGGAATGACAGAATGGCTAGGCAACCACGGGTTCTCTTTTAAAAAACCTGAAAAAGCACCCGGAAAGCTTGATCCAGCTAAGCGGGAGCTGTTCATCAGGGAATACGGAGAATTAAAAGCTTCTTTAATTTTCATCGATGCAGCCCATCCAAAACGTCAATCCCAAGCCGTATATGGATGGATCAAGAAAGATGAATGCAAAACCCTGTAGACAACCGCGGAGCAAACTCAATTCCATTTTGCTGGAGCCCTTGCGTTGAACAACCTAGGTTTTGGATTCACGCTCTTTGAGCGTCTCCTGGAAAAACCGAACGGAAAAATCTGCCGCTTCTTTGTGAATCGAGCCCCAATTGGATGTATCGGACTTAGAAACCCCTTTTTGCAAAATCTCAAACCCTTTCTCTGTCATTCGATTCAGAAAAGCGTAATGAGAAATTCTGTTCTTCATGAGTTTGGTTTTGAGCCTCTGTAAGCTCTGAATCACCTTCATCGCATGCTCTTCATGAGGAAGAAGCTCATCATCAACAGACGCAATGAGACCCACCGGAATTTGAATCCCTTTCAACCCTTCTGGCCGATAGACAAAGGTAGCAGGGCAAATAAGAAGCATCGAACGAATTCTCGGTTCCCTATAGTTTTTCTCCGCCTCTGAAAAATCGATTGTTTCTAGAACTTCCGGCGAGAATTGTCCAAGCCCCTTGAGTTGTGCCAAAGCGACCTCTTTTGCATGATCAGCCTGAGCCCCCGCCAACGCAAGACCCGTCATTCCACCCATCGAATACCCAATAAAACCAATCTTATCCTGGTCGATGTAGCCACTCAACTCTTTTTCTTCTAATACCTTACTCAGCGCGAAAGTCACATCTTTCGCCCGATCCCAAAAACACAAGCTCGCTAAAGGATGGAACTGGTGCCAAGCGGAACCGTAATGGTCGACGGAAGCCACTACAAAGCCTTGACGGACAAGAGCATCAACGAGCCATGTCCTTTCTCTGCGGTCTCCTCTGTGACCATGTGACATCAAGATCAAAGGATATCTGCTCTTTTGAGAGGAGAGGGAGACATTTCTCGCTTCTTTGGGATGGACCCAAACAGAACCGCTATTCTCTTCAATCCTGATATCTTGCTCATCGGTGGGATACCAAAATTCGACCACAACAGGCCGATTGCGACTCGTGTCTTGATAAGAAAAGGTTTTTACCCCTATCGCTTCACTTGTGAAAAGAGGGCCATTCCCCTTTTTCATCATTGAGAAAAGAGGAGCTTCGATGCCCACAAAAAGGATCAGTAAAAAAAGGCGAATCAAAAAAATCATTTGTCCCTTATACTCCAGGTTAAAGAGGGATCTTAAAAAATAGACACCCTCAGAGACGAGAGTATAACAACCGAGGAAAATTTATGCATCCTATGATGACACCCTTGATTTCAATTATCGCTGGCGTTTTAGTTTTAATTTATCCAAAAATACTAAATTACGTAGTAGCCATCTATCTTATTTTATTTGGCATTATTGAGATTTTTTCAAAATCATAAAATCGCTGGACTAAAATCTCATTGCGTTCTACAGTTGATCCGATTTTTTTGGAGATTATACAATGACCTATCCAAGCAACGAGTGCAGACCCCGTCTAACTGCAGTAGAAGCAACAGTTTCAAGTTCTCTAGCTCACATTAGGGATGGGATCCAACTCTGGAGGCAGAACGGACATATAGAGAAAGTATACGTCCTTTTTTTCTCAGCACCTGCCCGTTCATTGGCTGCCCACCAGGCGGCTTTAAGGAACCAGACTCCTCTTACACCCCCCTTTGCTACACTCACTGTTTCAACCGACTTAAGTTCTTCTGCAGAAGAGTCCGTAAGACAGGTAATAACAAACTTCTTCACTGCTTATGCTCAGCAGCCTAATCGCACAGAGGGCTCAGGAGACGTTGTCATTTTCACAGTAGTCTCTCCATTGGAGCCCAGAAATTAAAATACGTAAGGAACAAGTTTGTAAGGGACCTTTTCGCAATATTGCGTCCAAAAAGGTCCATACTTATCTGCACATCGCTTGTCGTGGCGAAAAGCCCGATCAACCAAAAGGATGGTCAAAAAGCAGACGTAGAAGTAGGGATAAAAGTTGCTGAAAAGAGCGGGCAAGCTCCAAAAAGTAGCCGCACAAAGCTCGGGAATGTAATGAAAGTGCCGAGATAGGCCCCACCAGCCGGACGCTAGAAGAAGACTTTGTTTGATCTCCCCACTTTGGGTTGTGTAAACTGCCTCAATCAGAGAAGGAGGAGAGCCCCATACGAGACATTTTCCATTTTTCGCTCTCACCTGCTGTCTTTGTCGATCCGCTAAGTAATTGATCAAAATAGCAAAGACGCCCGCTACAAAAACAGCTCCGGCCGCTAGAGTAGACATTTGAATCGGGTGATGGACGAGGTAAAGAGCAGGCGATGTGTAAACACAAGGAACCCATACGAGACAGCCCCAACAGATCATGAAACCGGCTCGATCATGCATAATATCAAGCGATCGAAAATAGCCCGTCTCCCAAACGAAAAACTTAGCGACATAAATCAATTGAAGGGCGACAGAAATCACCATCGTGTTGCTAAGTCCATACAGTTCGCTTTGTTTCGCCGCATAAGAAAGAATCAAAATCGGCCACGCCATCATCCCAAAACGGCAATTGGTGAATTGTTTGATATCCCAACCTAGAACCCTTGGATAAAGTTCGGTGCCCCAGTAGTAATCAAAGAAAAATCTCCCAGAAGAACCACAATCAGATGTTGATGGGGCAAAAAGTCCTTTAAAATAGAGGGCAAGACACAGAAGAAGGCTAAAGAGATTCAGGGCTCCTAGAATATTGCCGAGTTCATCATAAATGATGGTAGGAGAAAACAGATGCAATCCATAGGATAGAATGAAAAAAGTCGAAAGGGTGATCAGAAAACAGGCTACCCCGTTGGCTTTGTATAGAGGGACATTTCCTTTCGGAGTGATCGGACCTAAAAAAGGTTTTCCTGGGATGATTTTCATCAGCAATAGCTGGAATGCGCCAAAAAGGGCGATCATCTTCCAAGCAAGAGGGGATCCAAAAAAAAGGGGGGACCAAATCGAGTAAAGAGTAGTAACCAGTCCTTGAGTCAACACCAAATCCCAAAACAAAAGAAAAGAACCCTGTAAATGAGTTGCCACATACCAGAATACAAAAACTGCGGGAGGGCATAAAACAAGTAGAGAAACGGGAACCAAAAAATGGTGAATCCAAGGATTGGTGCGTAGATCCGGTTGCGTCACTTTCTTTTCTCCTAGATATAGATTCTCGACAATCGACCATTCAAAGAACAAAGCATTTCGTGAGGGACGGTACCGATAGTTATCGCCGCCTCTTCAAGAGAAATCTCTTCCCCCCCCTGCTTTCCGATGAGAGTCACTTCATCTCCAACATACACTTCATCATTTCCAACATCAACCATAAATTGATCCATGCAAACAGTCCCGACGATTTTATACCGCTTTCCTCGAATCAAAACTGATCCTTTATTTGAAAAAGCTCTTCGAAATCCATCGGCATATCCTAAAGGAACCGTGACAATCCGAGAGGTTTGCGACGTACGATATGTA
>DAIDIZ010000024.1 GCA_027451585.1 Chlamydiota bacterium | reverse complement strand
AAACACAACACACTCAGAAATAATTACTTGTCAAGCTATTTATCATGCAATCGCCCTGGAGATCTATCCAGATCCCGCAACTGTCTATCTCAAGTCCGTTTTTCCAGTGGATGGAGGAAAACATGGACTCTATCGATGTTCGACATGGGCCCACATAAAACCAGGCGACGAGGGCCTCTTAGGAACCTCTTTTGCGTGTGTTCCTTCCCATTACGAGACCCCTTCTGATTATTTTGAGGGAACTTCGCCTCACCGCGGTGGAGCAAGTTACATAAATCGTTGGACTCCTGCGGCTCCTTCTTTAATACGTCCACTCAAAGAATCAAATGGTATTATTTGAGGGCAGTCCCCTTTGTTTCGATGCGGCAGAGAAGAGTCACAATCGCCCCCACCGTCGACAAAATCCCCATCACAATCATGGTCCGGGCAAGACCAAAGGTGTGGGCGGCCACGGGTAAAAAGAAGACACCCAGAGTCGCTCCTAATTTGCCGCATGAAGCAGCAAACCCGTGACCGGTACTTCTCAATCGAGTAGGAAATACTTCTACAGGAAGAAGATAAGTGGTTGCGTTGGGACCTAGATTCACCATCAGGTTAAAAAAGACAAATCCGATGAGCATCCACTGACTCATTGCGTGAAGAGCAAAAAGGGCCACGCAAGAGGTGCCGATCGCCATTCCCATAAAACCGATCACCTGAAGGCGAATCCTTCCCCACTTTTCCACCCACAAAATATTGAGTAAAAATCCAAGGATAAGAAAAAGATCGGCAAATGAAGCACTCGCATCAGCCCTAAAATTCGAGGCAAGGAATTGATCGGCTCCAAAAGGGACTTTCGGCAAAAGGGATTGAACGAGAATAGCGGGGGTAAACAGACCGATCCCGTAAAGGCCAATATCCATGAGGAACCAGGGCACTGCGGTTAAAAGAGTCTCTACTTTATACGAGCGAAATAGGTCTTTGAATGAGAGGACTTCTTGAGTTCCTTGGATATCTTGAAGGGTTGCCTCTTTCCCGAGCAAATAGGTCAATACTTCTTGGGCCTCTTTCTTTCTTCCTTGTCTCAGTAACCACCTAGGGCTTTCTCGGATATTGCGACGGAAAATAGCGAGGATAATGGAGGGAACTGCGCACGAAAGCATCATATAGCGCCAGGCACTTTTCTCTTGAAAAACGAAAAGAATCAATGTGGAGATGATTGCGGCGACGATCATTCCGACAGCTTGGAAACTAAATGCTCCGGTTACCCATTTGCCTCGACTTAATTTAGGCATCACTTCAGCAATCAGCGTGGCGCTGATCGGGTACTCTGCGCCAATCACCACCCCTTGAAAAAAACGAAAAAAAAGAAGCGACACCGGATTCCAAGCAATTGAGCAGAGAATCGAGGTCATCCCTAGCATTGCAATATCGATGTACATGATTTTACGACGACCAAACCGGTCGGCCAAAAGACCTGAGATAAAAGCGCCTGGAACGGCGCCTAAGACGGCAGCTCCAGCAAAAAGCCCTACCATCCAAGGGGAAGAGATATGGAAATCGGCCTGGATGAGCGAAAGGGCAGCGCTCACGATGAAAAGGTCATATCCGCTAAGTCCTATCCCTGAGGCAGCCAGAAGCCATGTCCGAAATTGGTTGCGGGTGATGCCGTTCATATATAAAGGGCCTTTTCTCTTTTTTCTCGTCATATACCTAATCTTCAGAAAAAAGTGGAGAGGGGATCCACATCAATCTTCAACGAAGGGATATTAAGAACCCTGAGGTAAGGGGTAACCAGACTGATTTTCGGTGTCTTGATGAGAAACTGAAACCGGTAGAGATCTTTGATTTTGGGGTGACCGGAAGGCGCTACGGGGAATAATTCGATTGTCGAGGGGAGCTGAGAGCAAAGATGGCTAAAAAGCGTCGTTGCTTGGGCTTCTGCAATCTTCGGGTCAAGAGAAGAAAACTCACATTTGATGAAATGGCAAAAGGGGGGATATTGAAAAAGACGCCTCTCTTCGAGGGTCGACTCATAAAAGGGATCGTAATCTTGCTTGGCTGCCATTTGGATCACCGGATGATCAGGGAGGAACGTTTGGAGAAACACTTCGCCAGGAAGATCGGCTCTCCCCGCTCGCCCTGCCACTTGGATCAAGAGTTGAAAAACCTGTTCGGGGGAGCGAAAGTCAGGGATAGTGAGAGAGGCATCGAGATTGAGAACGCCTACTAAAGTAACGGAAGGGAAATGAAATCCTTTCGCGATCATCTGGGTCCCAATCAAGACATCCGCTTTATGAGAGCGAAACTGCTGAAAGAGCTCTTCGTGACTCATCTTTTTCGATGTGGTGTCTTTGTCCATGCGAAGGGTTCGCAATGAGGGGAAAATGGCTTTTAGAGAGCGCTCTACGTGCTCAGTCCCAAACCCTTTAAATTCAAGAGAACCGGGGACTTTGCACTCAGGGCAGGCGGCCAAAACCGTTCGGGTGTAGTTACAAAGGTGACACTTGAGATAGTTCTCTTGCCGATGATAAGTAAGAGACAGATCGCAATGGGGACATTTGGCAACGGTGCGACACTCTAGGCAAATCTGCATCCGGTGATAGCCGCGCCGGTTGAGTAAGAGAAGGGTCTGCTCTCCCTTTTCCGCCCTTTCCTTGATCGCATTGAGGAGCTCGGGAGAAAAATGGGTAAAACCTCCCTGTTTTTCAAAAGTCCTCTTCATGTCGATGATCTCAATTTTGGGCAACTTGGCGTTCGAGGCTCTTTTTCGCAACACATGGAGAGAGTACTTCCCCATTTCGGCGTTGTAGCGCGACTCTATTGAAGGGGTTGCACTGCCAAGCAAAACAACGCTCTTTTCAATGTAGGCCCGCATAACAGCCACATCACGTCCATGATAACAGGGCTGTTCGTCGGTTTGTTTATAGGAACTATCATGCTCTTCATCGACAATGATGAGACCTAAGTTTTGAATAGGAGCAAAAACCGCCGATCTTGCGCCAATCACAATCTGGATTTTCCCACTTTTCAACTCTTCCCATGCAGACGACCTCTCCCCTAAACTTCTCTTGTGGTGGAGAATGGCAATCTTCTCTGAAAAACGGGACCGAAATCGCTCAATTGTTTGAGATGTGAGCGCAACTTCAGGGACAAGTAACATAGCCCCCTTGCCCAGCGAGAGCGCTTTTTCGATCGCCCGCAGATAGATTTCGGTTTTGCCACTTCCCGTTACCCCATAAATGAGATGGCTTGAAAAAGTCCCCAGATCAAGTGCTTCTTCAATTTTGAGAAGCGCCGCTCTCTGCTCTTCATGTAGGGTCTTCGGTTTGACCGGAAAAAACTCCTCTTCCAAGATCAGCTCTTCATCGGATGTGACCGATTGCAGCTTGATCCATTTTTTCTTTTGGAGAGAGTCGATGCTGCTCCGAGAACACCCTTTCTCCAGTATCTCCGAGAGAAAAGCACCTTTTGTCTGTTCAAGAAGAAACGACAGAACATCGGCCTGTTTCGGATTCGATATCCTCAACTCGCTACAAAAGCGGAGCGTCTCTTCATGGTTCTTTTCTAAGGAAACAAAAATCCTCACCCTTTCTTTGACTCCTCGTCTTACATGAGGAGGGATAAAACACTTGAACACTTTTTGGAGCGACGTCGCATAATACTGGCTCATCCATTCGGCAAGCTTCCACTGCTTGTCTGAGAATTCGCTTTCCATTGAAAGGACTTTGAGAATGGGACGGATCGTCGGAAAAGAGGCCTCTTGTTTGATGAAGGCTACCGTCCCCTTCGCCGAGCCGTTCCGGAGAGGGACTTCTACTCGCACCCCTACCTTGATCAAAGAAATCAAGTCAACAGGCACCTCGTAATCAAGCGCTTTTTGCAAGCTTTGGTCGAGATAGACCCCTACGTAGAGAGTTTGAGACATAGCGATTTCCAAAGAGAGCGTTTCAGTAATGGATCCTTCAAATAAAGAGACAGATCAGGAAGAAGAAAAAGAGGAGTAGTCCCTAAAAACCTCAGCTGTTGAGAAGGCATTTCTTTATAGTGCCGCATCAGGGAAGAGAGCTGCCATAGCGTGTAATCACAGACGATCACCCATTTGAGCTCGGGACTGCCTAAGAAAGTCTCCCACTGATTTTCCTTTTCGATTGCTTCGGCATTCACAAAACGGGCCGGACCAAAGTAGACATCGATCGCCCGGACAATCTCGGAGAGGAGCTCTTTTTGCTTCGGCGGCTCGGATAAAAAGAGGATCGAAATAGGTGCTACCTGATTTTTTGTCTTCCATCGGTAGGCCATCCTCTTAGCAAGGGCATCGTTCGGGATCAAATCGAGCACTGCCACCTGCGGGAAAAAGCGCTGGAATAAAATTTTAAGCGCCTGAAAATTCACCGGTTCTATGGTTTTCTCCACCTCACTTCGGAAAGGCGCTTTTTGTGGGGGCACCTCTTCGACAGGTTTTGGAGGCGCCGGAAGCGGCGTCGGTTCAATCCTCTTCGGAAGAGAGGTCTGTCGCACAGCAGGAACAGCAATCTCTTTTGCTTCCGCTTTTTTGAAGGTCTGCCGGAAATAAAGGGCGTCCTCAGGAGAGGCTAAAATCGATCCCTCCTCTCGCAAAAGAGCCAAAGCTTGCCCAATGATTTCTAGTGGAGTGTGATGAGACATGAGTAGCACCTCAAGGGAGGTTATCAAAGGATCTCTTTTCTCCACAACTTGTGAAAAAAGAGAAACTTTGATATAACTGGTCTCATGAAAACGCCATTGTTTTTTGCTTCTGTTCTTTCCCCTTCCCGCCGCCGCCGCTGGCGTAGATAAATTATACTTCCCCCTACTCTAATTTTTTTACTACTTCGAACCGAGTTAATTCTCGTTTAACACACAACTAGTTCATTTTTTATGGAATCGATCGTTTTCACAAAAGACCCTATAGGAACCCTCTTCTTCTCTCCCTCTCTTCGGCGCCGCCGCTGGCGTAGATAAATTATCCCCTCTACTCCGATTTTTTTACTATACTCCGCGCTGCTTCCGCTTTTTATATAAAGCGATAAAAATAAACTACTTAGGTTTTTATGGGATCCATTATTTCCCCCAAAATGCCTCCGCAGGTAATCACTGATGCCTTGGCGGCATTCACACAATTAGAACTCCAAAAATTTGATCCGCTTGTCGGAGAAAATGCATGCCAAATCCGAGCGGCTAAGCTGTGCGAACTTGCACAAAGGATCGAAAATCCGTTAAGCGAGGAAGACCATGCCTTTGTGGTCTATTCGTACTTTCTCACACTGATTAAACAGCAGATCCCTCATGGGTACACGTGCATAGAACGAATCGAGGATAAATACGGGGCTACTTTATTGGGGATCTCCTCTTCTCAGGTCTCTCTTTTAAGAAAAGGGGCCCAAAAGTTCCTCTCTCAACAATCGGTTCGTTATGTACAGAACAAAGCCAACGGGAAGCTATCCCCTTTTGTTAAAGACGAATTTTTGAAGATTGATGCGGGTCGAGAGATGATCCCCTGCTTTTTTACGATGAAAGTCCTTTTAAAAAAACAGAGAGTTATCATTCTCAAAGCGATTGAATACAAAGAAACGGAACGACTGGGCGAAGAGATCCTTATCTATCAACAAAACCAAATGGGGAAAGCCTCTTCTTTTCAAATCATCGAGAAAGGGATCTTGCCAGACACACTGCCTGCGATGGTCATTGAAGGCTATTCTCTCAAAGAGCCTGCTGACGAAAGAAGTCTGAGAGAGAAAATCTCTGCGGTGTCGTTAAAATTATTGGTTTTTCTCAATGCAGCAGCGCATCATCAATATGCTGGAGAACACAAAAGCACTCCAATCCCTTTTCCTGAAGGGGACCCCCAAAAGAAAAAAATGGGAGAACTGGCCCAGTTGGCTCCCCAATTGGGCTGCTGCCTAGAAAATCCTATAACTTTTTGTATTGATCACATCTATCCAGCTAAAATCGGAGACTTCTCATGAAAAAACTCTCTCTCTGGCAACTTCTTTCTATTCAGATCGGGGGGGCAATCTGCCTTCCCGTGATCTTGATTGGACAAACTCTTTCCCAAACGTACGGTCTTATTCCGGCTTTGGGAATGATCTGGTGTGGAAATGGGATTCTCCTGTTCTATGCCATAGCTTCAGCGCAAATGGGGATGAAGTCGCAACTTTCGACCATCGAACTTGCGGTCAACCGATTCGGTCGCTATGGAACGGTTCTTTTCAGCCTGATCTTTCTCATCTCGATGATCGGCTGGTTCGCAATTCAATTGAACGTCATCACGGAAACGGTCGTTTTTGTATTTCCTTTTCTCACCAAAATCGGGACCACCCTCTTACTGGGAGTCGTGATGACGATGACTGCCGCGCGGGGGATTCAACTCTTGAGTTACTTCTCTCAATGGATAACCCCGTTACTTATCGCTACATTGGTGATGGCCCTCACAACGGCCCACTCTCGCACAACCTTCTTTGGGGCGCCAGCCTCCCTAGCTGGTCTTTCTCTTGTGATCGCAACGGGAATCGGTGGAGCTCTCGATCTACCCACCTACTGGAAAGATGCCCGGACAAAACGAGAAGGAATTGGGGCTGTTATTCTTCTTTTTGGCCTTGCCATCCCTCTCATTGAGTGTGTAGGCGTCTATTTGGGCAGTCACCTGATCAACGGCTCTTTTCTTGACCTACTCACGCAAGGAGGAGGACCTCTTTGGACCTTGTGGGTGACCCTTTTTCTTTTTCTCGCTACATGGATGACCAATAACACCAACCTCTACTCGGCAGGAGTCAATTCTTTCGCCCTATTCCCTCGATTGTCTTCTGGGCAAAGAACGATCTTAATCGGTCTTGTCGGAACATTTTTCGCCTCGCTAAACATCCTTGCCCATTTTGCGTTAGCCCTCGAAATCATGGGGTTGATGATCGCCAGTTTAGGAGCCGTCCTCGTCTCCAGTTCTTTTCAAAAAGAGACTTCATTTGTCTGGAATACACTCTCGTGTGGCGTGGGTATTGGCTCCGGTTTTGTGAGCCTTCTCGGCTATTTGTCATTCCCTTTACTCGATGCTTTTTTAGGCGCATTGGTTATGCAATTCATGAGAATTCCTTATGCAACTGTTATATACTCCGCGCCTCTTGAAATTGGGAATTTAAACGGGATCGAAAGCTGTCAAAAATCGATGATTGAAAAGAGGGGCAGTATTGGCAAATACAGCCCCCCTTTTCGATCGGCGATTTTGGGCGCTTTGAACCCGTTTAAATCCCAATTTCAAGCGGCGCGGAGTATAAAACTCGATGATCTCGCCCCTCTGGCCAGAGGAGCTGCTATTCTCGGTTCCGGAGGAGGGGGAGATCCCACTTACGACCTTCTGATTGCGGAGCACCAAATCGAAACATGGGGTCCTGTTCCCCTTCTCGACATCCATGAACTCAATGAAAACCATCTCGTTGTTCCTCTGGCTCTTATCGGAGCCCCTTTGATCGGGCTTGAAAGAATTGCAAGTGGCAAAGAATTCCTTTCGATTCTCGAGGCGATCAAACGGAAATTTTCCAACCAATCTCTTGTCCTTATGCCGGCTGAAATCGGCGGCGCCAACGCGTTGGCGCCCCTTTACGTGGCAGGAAGACTCTCTCTTCCAATTCTGGATGGGGATACAATTGGGAGAGCGTTTCCCGAGATCCCGATGAGTGTATGCCATCTCTTGAACGTCTCTCCCACACCGGCCTTTCTCGGCGGCCCTTTGGGAAAAGTCACTGAAATTTCCACTGGGGATGCCTCCTCTATGGAAAAAGAAGCAAGAGAGCTCACTGTTCGTTTTGGTTCTAGTGCGGCCATCGGATGCTACCTCATGGATGCGAAAAGGGCCAAAGAAGTGATCATCCGAGGAAGCCTTTCTCGGGCCATTGCTCTTGGAAAACACTGGTTCGGACCTCAAGAAGAAGTGCTCGATTCAGGAATGATCGTGGAGATTGAACAAGAAATCCATAATGGGTTTTTAGATGGGAAAGTCGTTCTCGATTCAGGGACCACTCTTTTTTATCGGAACGAATATCTCCTGGCAAAGCGAGGCTCACAAAAATGGGGCGTCACCCCAGAAATCCTCGTCCTTCTCGAACAAGAGTCCAGGCGCCCCATCACGAGCGAATCGCTCCGTTACGGCCTTAGAGTCGATCTCTTTTCCCTTTCCCCTCCTGAGATCTGGAAAAGTCCAAAAGGAATGCAATTAGTAGGAGAAGAGGTTTTATGTTCACAGTGGGAGTAGATATCGGAGGGACCAATACCGACATGGTATTGCTCAATTCCCAAAAAAACATAGTTAAAAAAGTGAAACAAATCACAACCAATCCGATCGACAAAGGATTTGCCCAGGCGCTCAAAACCCTGATCGAAGGAGTTGATCCCACACACGTTGAAGCAGTCTTTGTAGGTACCACTCATGCCATCAACGCGCTTCTCGAGAGGAAAGATCTCTACCGGGTTGGCCTGATTCGCATTGCAGGACATCATCCCCAAACCATTCCTCCCGCTTTTCGATGGCCAGACGAGCTCAAATGCGCTCTCTCCCTTTCCTGTATCACCATTGGAGGCGGATTTGATTGTGACGGATCCTCCATCACCCCCTTTTCTTTGAGCGAGGCGAAACAAGCAATCGAAACCCTCGTTTCCCAAGGAGCTGAAAGTCTCGCCGTGGTAGGTGTCTTTGCCCCCCTCTATCCTGAGCAAGAGCTAGCCATTTGTTCTCTTTACCCCAACCTCCCCTTTTCCCTTTCCCATCAAATCGGCGGAATTGGCATCATCGAGAGAGAAAATAGCACAATTCTGAATGCCGCTTTAAAAAAACCTCTGTCAAACGGATTCCAACAACTCAGAAAACAGCTCGATGTGCTCTCGATTCAAGCCCCCCTTTTTCTCACCCAAAACAACGGAACCATCCTTCCTCTAGAACAAGCGCTTGAATACCCGATCCTCACACTCTCTGCCGGACCTACCAACTCTTTCATCGGGGGCGCCCAACTCTCGGATTTACATGACGCGATCATCGTCGACATTGGCGGCACATCTACTGACGTCGGCATTGTCCGAAAAGGGTTTCCCCGAAGATCTGTCGAGTGCACTCAAATAGGAGGCGTTTCCCTCAATTTTCCGATGCCCGATGTCCTATCCGTTGCGATCGGAGGAGGTAGCTATGTCTCACTTGATCCTCAACAGATCGGACCTAAAAGCGCTGCAAAAAATATCACCCAAGAAGCGCTCTGCTTTGGAGGTCATTTGCTCACCCTGACCGATCTCGCAGTAGCACTCAATCCCGAAATCATCCCAGGAACCCTCCCAGTCGACTGCCCCCAAAGCCACGCCATCCTTGCAATGGGGATAAACAAAATAGAGAGACTCGTCGAAAAAATTGGGGGGAAAGAACAACACCTTCCCGTGATTGTCGTCGGAGGGGGCGCAATCCTCTTCCGTTCTCTTCTCCCCTCCTCTCGCTATCAGTTCCCCGAAAATGGAACCGTTGCCAACGCCTTTGGAGCCGCCCTCTCTGAGATCTCCGCCACAATCGATGTGGTTGTCTCCTTAGAAAATAGGGAAAAAACAATGGACGAACTCATGGCCGAGGCGATCAAGCAAGCCATTTCTCGAGGGGCTGATCCAAAAACAACTCGAATCGTCTATATCGAGACAATCCCCTATCACTACATCCCCAACCATCTGGCCCGAGTGATGATCACGGCAGCAGGGACGCAAATGAGGAGATTGCTCACAAATCAGCAATGTCGATAATACGGTAAAAATAGCGACTACTTAATAGAGCATCGGAAACAGGGCCCAAATGGAGCAGAACAGGAGAAATTCCAAGTGCATGATAAAGAAGCATTCAGAACTCTCTTTAGAGTTGGGAAAAAATAGCGTTCCTATCGAGTGGAAGTGAGAACTTCTCTCCCTCATAACGCCTCGATCTAAGAAATGACACTTCCTTGTCTAATCGACTGAATATGAGGAAGTTCGAGAAGAGATCCGTCATGCCCGGCAAGAATCATCCCGCGACTTTCAATCCCCATGATGGTTGCGGGAGCGAGGTTCGCGACGATCACTACTTTTTTTCCGATGAGCTGCTCAGGAGAATACGAAAGGGCGATCCCTGAAACAATGGTCCTTTTTTCATGGCCAATATCAACCAGAAGTTTAAGAAGCTTTTTGGACTTGGCCACTCTCTGCGCTTCTACAACCAGAGCTACCCGCAGATCGATCTTGTCAAACTGATCAAAGAGAATCTCTCCCTTGACTGGCTCCAATGGTGTTTGTGCTTCAAGAGGATACTCGGGTTTCACGATCGGCTCCCTCTGGAGAACGCCTGCTTTCCCGAGCTTTACCATCTGTTCTTCGATCTCTGCATCTTCTACTTTCCGAAACAGGATTTCTGGAGGGGGGAGAACTTCCCCAGCCTGGATCTCTCGACGGGCCACCTCTTTCCAGTTTTGGTGGGCTAAATCGGTCTTCTGCCCGAGCAAGGTCCAGATCTTTTGGGCGGTTGTCGGGATGATCGGAGAGGCGATCAAAGCCAAGGCTTTGATGCACTGAATGCAAAGGGAAATCGTGGTATTGAGCTCGCCACGAGTTTCTTCCCTCTTGGCAAGAGCCCACGGCTTTTTGGTGTCAAAGTACACGTTGCCAGTTTGCGCTAATTCCATCAAAATTTGGGTGGCTTTCCTTAAATGGAAAGTCGAATAGGCCTCCTGAGCCTCACCCAATAACCGCGCAATCTCTTGCTCAAAGCGAAGATCGACGTCATGTAAGCTATCTCGTTGAGGAACTCTTCCTCCACAGTGTTGCTTGGCAAACACGAGGACTCGGTTCACGAAGTTCCCAAACTTTCCGAGCAGTTCGCTATTGCATCGAAGCTGAAAGTCTTTCCACGAGAACTCGGCGTCGGCTGTTTCTGGGGCATTGGCCGCAATTGCGTAGCGAGCCTGGTCAGGAGTGTATTTGGTGAAAAATTCTTCCAGGTCAATTGTCCACCCGTCGGACTTAGAAAATTGACGCCCTTCAAGCATGAAAAATTCGTTCGCTGGTATCTCGTCAGGGAGTTTATAGGGGAGGTCCTGCCCCATCAACATAGCGGGGAAAAAAACGGCGTGAAAAGGGATATTATCTTTCCCAATGAAGTGAACGAGCTTGGTGTCAGGAGAAAGCCAATAGTCCTTCCATTTATCTTTGTGCCCATTTTTTTCAGCCCACTCTTGGGTGATCGAAACATATCCAATCGGAGCATCGAACCAGACGTAAAAAACTTTGCCCGGATAACCAGGGACAGGAATGCCCCAGTCTGAGTCTCTCGTGATGGCTCTCATCTTGAGGTCATCGATATAGCTCATCGCAAAACGGACAACATTCTCTTTCCATTGCTTTTTCTCAATCCATTTCTTGAGGGCTTCTTTAAATAGATCAAATCGCAAATAGAGGTGTTCACTTGGTTTTTTGACAAGAGGGGCTCCCGAAAGCTTCGAACGAGGATTCTGTAAATCGGTCGCCTCATAGGAAGCGGCGCATTGTTGGCACTCGTCACCTCTTGCCCCGTCAAATCCGCACTTGGGACAAGTCCCTACCACGTACCGATCGGCCAAAAATTTCTTTTCGACTTCGGAATAGAGATGCATTTCGGTCTTGGCAACGATGAGCCCTTTTTGATTGAGGGCGTGGAAAAAACTCTGCGTGGTGGCGATGTGCCCTTTCCAGGTCGTCCTTCCGTAATAATCAAAGGAAAAGGAGAGCTTTTCAAAAAGAGCCTGGTTGATAGCGTGAAAATGGTCGACGTGTTCTTTCGGAGTTTTCCCTGCTAAATCAGCACTCAATGTAATCGCCACTCCGTGCTCATCAGAACCACAAATATAGAGGACGTCGTGCCCTATCAGCCTTTGGAAACGAGCATAGCAATCACCTGGAAGATAAGCTCCAGCAATATGGCCGAAATGAAGGGGCCCGTTTGCATAAGGGAGAGCTGATGTAATCAATACCTTTTGACGCACAATTACTCTGACTTCTTCAGTTTATTCGCATCATCCGCTTTCCTCTCCACTGTATCGAGAATGGATTCCAAAGAAGTTTGCACGTGATGAGAGATGTCATCTCGACCTATCAGAATCGCAAAATTACACAAATCAAAATTATTTTTGAATTTCTTTCTCAATTTCTCCGTCGTGATCGAACGAGACATGTCAGCTCCTAGTTTTAGCTTTTATATTCTATCAAAAGGAATGTTTTATGAATAGAGAGAGCGGTGCTCTTCCGCAATCAAAATAGAACGGAGCACTGCATAGGCTGTTTCCAAGTAATCATTCACAATCTGGTAGTCGTAGCGAGGGGCCAAAGCCAGCTCTTTCTCAGCCCAGGAGAGGCGCTCCTCAATCACTTCCAACGACTCTGATTTGCGAGACGATAATCTTTGTCTCAACGTCTCCATGTCGGGGGGGCGAATGAAAATGAAAACGGCCTGGAGACGATTCATCAACTGAAGCGCTCCTTGAGTATCAATCACAAGCATCACATGCTTGCCATGAGACTGTTTATCTTCAATGAAGAGCTTCGATGTGCCATAGTAATGGCCAAAGACTTGGGCATACTCCAAGAACTCTCCCTCTTCGATTTTTTGTTCAAACACTTCCCTTGAAACAAAGTGGTAATCGCGCCCGTCTATCTCTTGCGCTCGAGGTTCTCTTGTCGTATAGGAGACACTCTCGACCACACAAGAAAATTCTCTCTGGAGCATCCGAACAAGGGTTGTCTTCCCCGTACCAGCGGGGGCACTCACCACAAAAAGAAGCCCCTTTTTTAAGTCCCCCAATATTTTGCGCATAGATTACTCGATATTTTGCACCTGTTCCCGAATCTTTTCGAGGTCACTTTTCATCTCGATCACGAGATGGGCCACCTTCGCTTCTGCACATTTCGACCCGATCGTGTTGATTTCCCTTCCCATCTCTTGGATCAAAAAATCGAGCTTCCGTCCAATTGCCTTTTTCTCTTTGAGAGCTCCTTCGAATTGGGTCAAGTGAGAATGCAAACGGACGAGCTCTTCCGTGATATCCACTTTTTCCGCAAACAAAGCAATCTCCCGAGCTATCCTCTCATCTAAAAGAGTCCCATCAGGCCAAATGATCTTCATCTTCTCAAGAAGCTTTTCTCTCATCCGGGAAGTGGCCTCTGGAGAAAATTCCTCAATCAGAAGGAGCCTCTGCTTGATCTCTTGTAAGCGAGAGCCAATATCTCGACAAAGAACAGCCCCCTCTTCCCTTCTCATCTTGGAAAGTGCTTCTAACGCCTCACCTAATGCTTGCTCCAAAAAGGGATGGACCTCCTCTCCGAAACTTCCCTTCTCTGCTTGAGGGAGAGACTCAAGGAGAAACCGCAAGTCGATCTCCTTCGGAGAAATCCCCGCCTCTTCCACAATTGCTTTCCATTCTTCATTGAGAGAGCGTAATCTTTTTGGATCAGGAAGGAGCTGGCGTAAAAACGTTGCCGAAGGAATCAGCTGCAACCGGACAGACACCTGACCACGAGAGACCTCTTCCCCGATCTTTCTTCGGATTACCCCCTCAAAAGAGACCCACTCTTTGGGAAGATAACAGGTCATTTCAAGATACCTGCGATTGATCGACTGAATTTCAATAACGACCCGACCAAAGGAAGCTTCCACAATCCCTCGACCAAATCCGGTCATACTCATTGGCATAATCAAGCGAGAATAGAGGATCTTTGAGGAAGAGTCAAGAAAAGAAAAAACCAAAATAGACTCGTTCCAGTCCAAAGGCGCCCCAAGTAAACCAATTTAAATTCGATTTTCTTGGGCCATTTTGGAGTGGAACGAGTATATATTTATTTTTAATCTCTTGGATGGTAAAATGCCGGCATGAACTTTCAGGAATTTATTCCGAAATCACTACTTTGTTTACGGAAAGACTATTCTTGGGCAATCTTTAAAAAAGATCTTTTCGCAGGGATCACCGTGGGAGTGATCGCTCTGCCTCTCGCGATGGCATTTGCAATCGCGTCCGGTGTTGAGCCTGCTCGAGGACTTTTTACCGCGATCATCGCCGGATTTCTCATCTCAGCTCTCGGCGGTTCGCGCGTGCAGATCGGAGGTCCTACGGGCGCCTTCGTGGTCATTGTCTATGATATTGTCCAGAGAACCGGATACGAGGGACTCTGCATTGCGACTTTAATCGGAGCGGTTCTTCTTGTCTTATTTGGATTTTTCCGATTGGGATCTTTCATCAAATATGTGCCTCACTCGCTCGTGATTGGGTTCACAAGCGGGATCGCTCTCCTCATCTTCACCTCTCAAATCAAAGAGTTTTTCGGGTTTCCCATGACCTCTCTTCCCTCTTCTTTTGGAGGGAAGTGGATCGCTTATTTTTCTCATCTCCCCTCTTTTGATCTCGCCACGCTCCTCCTCTCTACCTCTTCTTTTGCCATTATCTTGGCTCTTCGTCGATTTACTCCCGCCATTCCCTGGGGCATTACAACTATTGCGTTCGCATCTCTTATCACCTACTTCTTCCACCTGCCAGTCCAAACAATTGCATCGCGCTTCGGAGAAATCCCAAGTGCCCTTCCAACCCCAACACTCCCCTCCTTTTCACTCCTTTTTTCCGGGCACCTGAAAGAACTCCTTTTAGATGGAGTCGCGATTGCTCTTTTAGGGGGAATCGAATCACTCCTCTCCGCCGTGATCGGTGATGGAATGATCGGAGGAAAACACCGCTCCAATTGTGAGCTGATCGCACAAGGGGTGGCCAATTTCGGCTCGGTTCTCTTCGGAGGGATCCCTGCAACGGGAGCGATTGCCCGAACGGCGACGAATATCAAAACAGGGGCTCAAACGCCTTTAGCCGGGATGATCCACTCGCTCACCCTTTTCTTCTTTCTCCTTTGCCTCACCCCGCTTGTGAACCAAATCCCTCTCTTTTCCCTCTCCGTCGTTCTGATGATGATCGCCTGGAACATGAGCGAAGCGCACCATTTCATCCGCCTCTTGAAAGCTCCCTATGGAGATCGACTCGTCCTCCTGACCTCCTTTTTCCTCACTTTGTTCGTCGATATCACAGCGGCCATTGCCGTCGGTATGGTCGTCGCCTCATTTATCTTCATGCAACGGATGAGCAAAGTCTCTCAAACGATCCCCCTAAACCCCCTCTTTCCCTCCAAAGGAGTGGCTGTCTACGACATCCAAGGTCCTTTCTTCTTCGGCACTGCGAGCAGACTAAAAGATCTATCTCATCCCGAAATGACCCTCTGCATCCTTCGGTTCCGATCGGTCCCGATGATCGATGCTTCAGGGGTTCACTCTCTACAAGAATTTTATAAGGCCTGCCAAAAGAAAGGAATCCGTATCTATCTCACTGAAATACAAGAAGGTACAAAAAAAGATCTGCACGCATTGGGCTTTCTTTCTCACATCCAAAAAGATCACCTCTTCGCTACTCTTGAGGAGGCTCTTTTAAATTGGATGAAATAATCGAGCAATGTTCTACAATGGAGCTCTTTTTGAACCTAAGACCAATTTACGGGGAATGCAAGAAATCTTTCGAAAAGTATTTGGGGTCTATGCAGGTGAAGGGAAACAGGCCCTCCGCTTTGTGCGCCTTTCTATCCTCTGGGCTTTTGGAAGTTGCTGCCTTGAGACCCTCTCCGACGGCTTTTTCCTTGAAAAGATAGGGGCCGAGTTCCTCCCTAGAGTCTCTCTTTTCTCTTCCATCGCGATGATCGCCATTTCGTCACTCATCCTCTACAGCCTGAAGAAGACCAGTTCCTACCGGATTTTACTCATCGCCCTCGCCATCGGCTCTCTTATTTGCTTTTCAGCCTCTTTTCTCCTTTCAGCCGCCCCCCCGGATTGGTTCTGGTATGCATTAAAAATCGCCTCCAAAACATTTTTTTTAATGGTCGTTCCGATTTCGTGGTCGTTCACCGACCAGTTCCATGATCTCCAAGATGCCAAAAGGGTCTATGCCCTCTACAATGTAGCCTACTTTGTCGGGACAATCTTTTCGGGAATCGCTCTCAATCTTTTCTTGGAAACAGTTGGATCGAGAGCCTTTCTCACCTTTGCGAGCCTAGCTCTTCTGGTGGCCATCTTTGAAGCGAGAAAGATCGCTCTAAAAACAAAGGCGATCCATGATGACTCCATGGAAGGGGTCTTCTCTGGGAATAGAGATTCGTTTGCCTCAACTGTACGCCTTCTCTTCCACTCTCCCTTTGTCATCGTCTTCCTCCTCCTTGCTCTTTCGACTCAACTTGTCTTGACCGTCACCGAATTCAACTACATGCAAGTGTTCGATCTCTCTTTTCAAGAAGGGGCTTCCCATGGAAAAATCGCCGAGTTTTTAGGAAAGTGCAGAGCCACCATCTCATTTGCCAACATCTTGATTGGCCTCTTTGTATATAACCGGTGCATTCGGAGAATCGGCCTAAACCATACCCTCCTCATCTCTCCCCTTTTCTTCTTTCTCCTCTATTCTCAATGGACCCTATTCAATGGCCTTGCGATTGCAATCGTTGGTCTCTTTGCAATCGAAGGCATTTTGTACACCTTTGACGACAACTGCGCCAACCTGATGTCGAATGCGGTACCCACAAAACTCAAATCGAAAGTCCGGATCATCAACAACTCTTTTTTCGAACCCATCGGTATGCTTCTTGCCTCTTTATTTCTCTTCTCCTTCCATGAGAGTAGCCGTCTGCTCGGGCTCATCTTAACGGTGATTGTCTTAGGTTTCGCTCTCATCATGCGTACAATCTACCCGAAAGCCATCTTCAACCACCTAAAAGAAAATTCACTCCACTTTGAAAAATCGGTCAAGCAGTGGCTTTTTTCTCTCTCCAGACGAGAACAAAAAGAGGCGAGAAAAGAGATGTTAAAAGCACTCAAAAACCCTCAAGAAGAGATCCAACTTCTTGGAGTAAAAGCACTATTAGAAATTGGAGATTCCTCCGCAGTAGATGATATTCTCCTCGCCGGAAAACGATTCGGAACCGTCTCTAAAATCGAGCTGCTCAAACTCCTCGATCAAAGTCCTCACGGAAGCCATTCACTTGTTATCGAAACAATCGACAGCTGGGTCCATGAAAGCGACTCTCCCGAATTTTGTAAACAAGCCAACTTCTACCTTGCTAAACGGGGGTTGCACCACCCCGAAAAGGGAGAAGCTGAAATTGATCAAAGTGATCTTTTACTTAAAGGCGCCGCTATCCTCACCTTGAAAAAATCAAAACTCCATTCCAGTCTTGAAATGGCAGCTCTTCACAGGACAATGGGAGCCAAAAAATTAGAACTCATGCTCAAATCGAGCCGCATTGATGAAATCGCGATCGCCCTCGATATCCTCTCAGAAGAAAACACCCTAGAAGCTGCCGAGCGAGCCCTTCCCTTTTTAAGCCACGACTCCACCTTTGTCAAACGAGCCAGCGCCCGCACGCTAGCCAAGCTCTCCTGCAAAGCACTCAGTCGCCATGCCCCCCGCCTGATTGAAGAACTCGAAAGCTCGCGCGACCAAAAACTGCGTCTATCACTCCTCGATGCCCTAGGGAAAATCGCCGATTCAACCACCATCAAAGACCTGCTTCTCGCAAGCGTCCATTTTCGTCCCAGTGAAAGGAGGAAAACCGAAGAAGTGATCAGTCAAATGGGTCTCAAGATCGTTCCCCTCCTCCTGACTCTCACCAAAGATGTAGCTGTTGCCGAAAGAGGACGCATCTTAGCAGGGAAAATCCTGGCAAGGCTCGCCATGCCCCAACTGCAAGCGAATATCCCCGACATTCTCGATATTGAAATCGATCGAGCCTATTTCTACTTCTACTTTGCCCATACCATCCAGAAACAATACCCACTCTACGATCTTGAAATGCTCGAAAGTGCGTTGCTCGCAGGTTACCAGTCGGTGATCGATTTCATCATCCATCTTTTGGGAGCCGCAGGTTCACTCGAAGATCCCGACCTTCTTGTGAGAGCGCTACGCAATCCCAATGCCAAAATCCAATCCCACGCAATTGAAAGCTTGGAAAGGACCTGTGATACCCGCATTTTCCGACTGATTGCCCCGCTTGTGGACGATCTTCCCCTCGAAGAAAAAATGGCCGTCTGCCTCAACTGGCACCCCCATCTCCCCCATCTCACCCTCTCCGACCTCCTTAATCAACTCGACGATTCACCCCTTTTGTTTGATAAAGTAGTGGCCGTCCGACTAAAAACCAAACTCCAGATGCCCAACTGGAGAAAAGAATTACGAGAGCTGATGAAGCTCTCCGACGAGACCTTCCACCAATACGCCTATGAGTTATTAGAAACATGAAAAGCCTCATTGAAAAAGCCTTTTTTCTTAAAAAACTGCGCCTCTTCAACGAACTTGAGCTCGAGCTATTGCTTGCTATTGCTGAGAAAATTCAAGAAGATGATTACGATGCTGGAGAAAAGATCTTCGCATTCGGGCAGGTAGGCAACCGGATCTATTTCATCGTCAGCGGACAAGTGGAAATCTTCGACGAAAAGGGGAAACTCCTCTCAGAGATTTCCTCTCGAGGCTATTTCGGCGACGAATCCCTTTTCAATGAACAACCGAGAGCCTATCTCGCCTCCTGCAAAACCGACACCCTTCTTTTCACTCTCTCGCGAAGCCACCTCCTTTCGATCATCTCTGAATGCCCCTCTGTTGCCGTCGCCCTTCTCCACACCTATTCCCAAGAACTCCCCTGCCGCTTTCGAGGAAACTCTCCATGAAAATCCGGACCCGTCTCCTCCTTTTCCTTCTCCCAACTCTCATCGGAAGCGTGATTCTCACCTCCCTCCTTCTTTCTTACGGTTGGTACCAAGACCCCCATCCGACGACCGACCGCCTCATACTCATCCTCCTAGGAGCCGCCTTCACGCTCCTCGTGATGATCCTCACCCTCTTCATGATCGCCAATAAAATCTCTCGCCCCATCCAAAAATTGAATAATTCAGCGCTCGCCCTTGCCGCCGGTCAATACGGTGCCGTCATCCCCTCAGACGGTCCCAAGGAAATAGAGGAGCTTTCCAATACACTCAATATCATGAGCGAGTGCCTCCATGAAAACATCAACCGCCTGAAAGAAAATGCCCTATTGCGAGAGAGGAGTTACGGCGAATACGAATGCGCCATGATGCTTCAACACCTCATGCTCCAGAAGAATATCGACGAATGCAGGACCGAGACAGTCGCTATCAAGAATATCACCCTTTTCTCCGATAACCCTCGGGGAATTCTCCTCGATTTTCCGAAAAATAAAGGAGAGCAGTTTGCCATTCTACTGACTGAAGCAGAAGAAGCTGGCTTCGAAGGAATGTATCAGCTCCTCCAGTCCAAAAAAGGGAAACCACCTACAACAATGATTCTCGATCCAGGAGCCAAGACCCTATCTTCCCAAGGGCCGATTCACCCCTTTCTTTTTTCAATGAAAAAGAGAAACTTCGCGCCTCCATCAGGCAATCGATTTTCCCTAACAAGCGAACCGATTGAACCTGGTGATTTCTTTTTTCTTTATAACGAAGGACTACTTCACCTTTATAAGCACGTGTATGAAATTGAGAACCTCCTCTCGAAGGTTCTCAACGTATTTGCTCAAGATGGACTAGACACGGTTATGAAAATGGTCCAGAAAGAGATCTCCTTTCTCTTAAAGAAAAAACCAATGAAAGAAGACATCCATCTGATCAGTTTTCAGATTCTCGATCTATAGATCTTCTTCTATCTTTTCTTGCTCTTGTATCCTTGCTTTTAAGCGAGGATATTCAGGTTGAGAGTTCCAAGAAGGCCAATATCGTGTAGTTTCTTCCTTGACATCTACAACTTGAAGCGCGTCCTCTAAAGCCTTCGCTACAAGATCAACCTGAGAGGATTGATCGACAATAAGGCCTTCTCGGAGTTTCACTTCCTCTCCCGCGAGCTTTAAGGTTTTTTGCACTGTTCGAATATCTGCAACCGGGAAATTCAATGCCTCAATTGTTTCCAAATCTTGAGGAGAAGAAACCTGTAACGGCAATAAATCCCTATACAAACCATTCATTAAAGAGAAATCTTTCTTATTTTTTTCACAAGAATCTCTTAACTCTCTGTATTGTTTAATACATCCATCCAATAACCTCTTCGTCGAATCTACTTCTACAGCAGTAATCAATTGTGCTGATCGACGTTTTTTAATGTAAGGATCAATAAGATTTTTTATCTCTATGCACACAGTCTTGGCAAAAGATATTTCTTTCTTTATTGCACATCCAAATGGAATTGAGGAAGAAACAAACCGCTCCAATTGGGTATTGGCTTCTTTCCACGGAATCTTTGGGTCGTTCTCAACGATCACAAAAAAGTCGTTTTCTTCAGGAGTCGGAGGAGGAGTGTTACCTGAAAGCTTCAACGGTTCAGGATGAGGAGACGCTCGAGTCAGAAGCCGATTGCCACCGGAAATGGAATTTTTACCCTCATCATCTCTAGCAAGCAAAAACGCAACGCATCGATCAAATGAGGGAACCGTGGAATCTTCAGCTACAGCATCCATGCGCTGACCGGCAAATCTTTCAACAGTTTTTTCTACATGATTTCTCACCCTATCCGATTGTGGAGGAACATCGTCTTTTGCGGTCCGGGTAGTCCACCAAGAACTCACCCGATCAAACCAGCTATCTTCTTTGAGAGGATTGTCCCCTCTTATACAAGCAGCCGTACGCCGACTCTGCTCACGACATCTTCTATATAAATTCTCGAGAGATTCTTTTTGTTTACGAATGTTCTCAGCTTCCTTTTTGAGAGCTTTTTCAGCCCTCCGCAAATCCATTGGATTGATACCGAAATGACCAACCACCCACATTGTCTGAGAAGAAATGGCCGGTATTCCTTGTAGTTCCCTAAAAACGTTGTCTGCGTATCGAACTATTGTATCAACCCTTTCGTTTTCGTTGTTTGAGATCTCTGCAACTCTGCTTCTAAGCTCCGTTTGTTTTCTTTCATACTCAGCCCGAGTATAACGATTCGATTCTTGATCAAGCTTCCACCCATCTAACTCTGTTTTGTATAAATTAAAAGTCACTCCGACAAGACCATCCATCTCTTCATCCATAGCACCTGTACAGGAGATCGCTTTGCGTCCATAATCTAACTGTCCCCTGGAAGCGGAGCCCCTTTCAGATTGTAAGATAGAAGGTGGCAAAGCTTGAGCAGACTGAGTCATAAATTCTCCTTAAACTGTTTTTTTACCATAGAAATATCCCCACCAGGACCGTTGAGAAGTTTGATTCTCAGGCTTATTTTCCTCTGTAATCTGGTCGGGAGGAATAAAATAATTGAAGCGACTCCACCACCAATAAGGAGCAGACGTCTCACCATTAATCCTCGCTAAAACAAAGCGGGCAAAATGGAGAGCATCACCAAGACAAGCTAATGCATCAGGAGCGCTCTTCAGAGAAAATCCCATATTTCGCATATTGATATCAAAAGATTGCCACTCAAGATGAAGAGCTTTAAGTCTCTCCACAGAAAAGCCAAGACCTCGAAGATGATTGAGCTTTTCTGGAGAGAAAAGACAAGGTTCTCGAAGAGAAAAGAGCTCCTGATTCAGCTTACAGAGACTGACAGCCTCCTTAATCCTCGCCGAGAAGTCTTTATACTGGGTACTCCCGCCTATTGATTCTCTCTCAAGTTGACCTTTTAAAAGATCCAAATCCTTTTTATCCCCTTTTAAAATGCCATTGGCCAAGCTCCTCAGATTGCTCGCAATTTTTATTATTACGCTTTCTTGGAGATCCAGCGCCGCCTTTGCACCCACCAATTCTGACTGCTTCTTAGAAAATTCAGGATCGATCGGTCCTTTTGCATCAGGAGATACACTCCTTTGTTCTAGAGAGCCTTTGACAGGAGCGTCTGTAAAATCCCAATCAGAGGGATATAAGAAAAGAGCTCCATTAGGCGGGGGAGTTTTCTCTCTTAATACACAGGAAAGGGGGCCCAAACCAGAGACCCTTCTATCCTCCGAATCGGAAAAATTTGGCAAAGGATCTTGGTATTCAAATTGAACCAAAACAGGGGGGAGTTCCTTCTGAGGCTTCTCGTTTTGACCTAATTGATTGTGGAAAATCGTTCCTATCTCTTGTAATTTACCCCAAAGAGTTCCTCTAGAGATATTGTAGGAATTGCAAGCATCAGCAACTTGTTGCTCCGAATAACCGACCAGAACTAAAGCCCGATATTGTTGTTGAGAAAGGGAAAGATTTGGCGGAAGATCTTCGAAGATTTTCTCTGCGAATTCCGCAACCGCTTTTACCAATATTTTGGGATAACCGGGACGAGAAACAAGACTCCCTCCCTTTACACTGAGCTTCATTGGCCAACCGCTCCGATCCGGAGATGGCTCCTGAGGATTCTCTAATCTGCTTGCGTCAGCACATATCTCCTGGACTGTTTCGATCATTTTCATTCCATCCAAAAGAGAGGAGCCATAATTGTCCCTCAACTGAGGAGGCCAATTCGGGCGTTGCACTTGTAATCCCATACATTTATCTCCTTGCCAACAAATTTTTATCTAACACTTTACAAACCCTTCATCATTTTATTCAAGAAAAAATTTACCATTCTTAATCGAGGGGGCGCAGAGACCCTTCCCGAATGTCTTCAAGAGCGGCCTCCAAATAAGAATCCCCTGCGCACCAAGAGAAACGTTCATACCACTTCGCTTTTCCCTCAACTCTTGCCAAGACGAAGAACGCGAAGGACAACTTACTACGCAACCGGCTCAACGATTCAGAAAAAGCTTTACATTTTTCTTTCCAACGAGGGATCCGAACCACAGCCTCTTCTACCCTAATCCGGAACGAATCCATCGAATCGACTTGGAACCCGAGGTGAGCCAGGTTCTCTATATCCTCTCTCCTCACAAATTGATCCCTCGCGTCTTTGTAGGCAGTCTCCCAATTGGCCACTGCTGACTTCTTTTCAGAGAGATAACGATTCAGCTCCAAATACCTACGAGCTGCATGTTCAAATGCAGCTTTAAATAGAGCCCCTCCTCTTGCCTCTCTATTTTTTTTAAGTTCACCAACTAAATCTGAAATATTCTGCTCCAAATCGGCCACTTCAGTAGACATCGTTTCAAAAAGATGTCCTGCCGATTCGGGTGGAGAAGAGGATTCCTTAGGAGGGGCGATCGATCCGTATTCTGCATGCGGTTCCTGTGAAAGAGACGCTCTTTCGGTTTTTGAAAGTCTTTTTTCGGGACTTGTAGAAGCTTCTGATGCAGGTCCTGGACTACCGTCACCCAAGCAGAGACTTCTAGGTTCAGGACTTGGGGACCGAGGGGGAGTCAATCCTGATTTTAGGTAATTTTCTAGAGGCACTTGGAGCCTGCTCGGCTTGTCAGGGGTCATAAAAAGAGCGGCTGCCTCATCCCAATGAGAAGGAATGATTTTATCTGAATTGACGGAAACCAAAATCCTATTGAGAGGGCTTTGCATCGAAGGGATAAATTCTGAACCGATCGGATCGACATGAGGCAAAGAAGAGGGACGATTTTCAGGAGAGCTCCTTTTTCGAACAAGCTCGACAATGTCATTGGCTCCTTTTGGAATCGGTTCAGTTCCCGTTGCACAATCAATAACATACTGAAGCGCTCCCTCTTCTTTTTTTTCTAAGCTAACAACAGGCCTGTTCTCTTGGAAGACGTTACCACTCTTCATCAACTGATCATCAACTTCTTGAGCCAACAGTCTAACTGTCTGCAATCTTCTTGCGATCTTTCTTGAATTCTTTTGAAGACGTTGTTGTACAGAAATAGCCGCATTACTTACCCTCGTCAATTCTTCTGCTTTATGACCAAACATCTCTGCTCTTTTACAAACCTCCATTCTGATGCGCATCGAAGGGAGATTCCCGATCTCACTTCCTTTCATCGCAATTGCCTTTAAGTTGCTCCAATCTAACGTAACCTCCCTTCTTTTTCTAAAAAGCATCTCCTTATTCGGAGAGACTTTTCCTCTTTCAATTTGAAGAGAAAGATTTTCTAGCAGATCAAGAGCTTTCTTAATTTCCGAAAGAGCTTCGTCTGTAAGGATCGCATAAGAAGCCATCCCCGCAACTCTTTTAGATACTTCATAACAAGAAGAACGGGGACTGTTTATCATAGGTCCTCAAAAAATTTTTACAAAATCTTAACCCCTTATCCATAATTTTGAGAACAAAAATTTTTAGAATTTTTCGATGTACAAAAAGAAAAGGAAAAATTACGATAGATGCTTATGCATACGCCTGAATACCATTCCCATGAAGAATTTCTGAACAGGACCCGTAAGCTCGAGGAGATTAGAGAGCTTGGTATAGATCCCTATCCCCCGAAGGGGCTCGCGTCGCAAAAAACGCTCCAAATCTCGCTTGACTATGAAGGGAAAGAATTAGGTCATAGCGATGATGCTGCAGCAGGCAATACACCACCTGCAGTCATTTCGGGACGGCTCGTCTTATTCCGAGCTATGGGAAAAAACGCTTTTGGACATCTCCAAGACGAAACCGGCAGGCTCCAGGTCATGTTCAATCGGGACCAGACAAAAGTGGCTGGCCTTTCCGAAACACCGGAACTGTCCGCTTTAAAATTCATCGAAAAAAAGATTGATCTAGGCGACATTGTAGCTGTTGAAGGGAACCTCTTTCGGACCCAAAAAGGGGAATTGACCCTTTTCGCAAAAAGGGTCACGCTTCTCTGCAAATCGTTACTACCGCTTCCCGACAAGCACAGCGGCCTTGCCGACAAAGGTGTTCGGTATCGGAAACGCTGGCTCGACCTGATCACCGACGCCTCCTCGTTGGAGAAATTCCGACTCCGGTCTCGGATTTTATTTATAATCCGAAATTATTTCCATGAAGCGGGATTTGAGGAGGTAGAAACTCCAATTTTACAAAATCTCTACGGAGGCGCTGCGGCAAAACCGTTCACCACCCATCTCAACGCCCATCACCAAGACCTATACCTTCGAATCGCTCTTGAAATTTCTTTGAAAAAGTTGATCGTGGGCGGAATGGAGAAAATTTTCGAAATCGGCAAAGTGTTCCGCAATGAGGGGATTGACAAAACGCACAACCCCGAGTTCACAATGCTCGAGGCCTATGCAGCAGGATGGGACTATGAAGACATGATGGTCTTTGCTGAGCGTCTCTTTGAGACGATCGCTCTCGATCTGTTTGGAGATACCAAGGTCCGGATCACTTCCCCTGAAGAAAGTGTTGCCCAAGTGATCGATCTCAAAGCTCCTTGGAAACGACTCTCCATGAAACAAGCGATCAAAGAATATGTTCATATCGACGTGGATGCTCTCTCTGATGAAGAAATGAGAGTCCTCCTAAAAAAAGAGACTCCGTTGATCCCGAAAGAAATCGATAAAGCTTCTCGAGGCCATCTCATTGCCATGCTCTTTGGAGAATTAGCAGAGCCTCATCTGATTCAACCCCACCATATCATAGACCACCCGATCGAAACCACTCCCCTTTGTAAATTGCACCGCGACCCTCTTTTACGCAAAGAGAGGCTTGTCGAACGATTTGAGAGCTTCATCTTGGGTCGGGAGATGTGCAATTCGTACTCAGAGCTCAACGATCCGGAGCTCCAGAGGCAGCTTCTTGTGGAACAAGCTGAACAGAGGGAAAAGGGGAATGAAGAGGCTTCACCTCTCGACGAAGAATTCATCGAAGCAATTTGCCAAGGGATGCCCCCAACAGGAGGGATTGGTTTTGGGATCGATCGTCTGGTCATGCTCTTTACAGGAGCCGGGTCGATTCGCGACATTCTCTTCTTTCCCATCATGCGCCCCGAAGAGTAGACAAAATTTCTTTCTTCTCTTAAAAGAACTCTCATATGGACAAAAAGATCACCGGAGCTCAGCTCCTGGCCGAATGCCTTGTACGACATAAAATCCAGTATGTTTTCGGCATTCCTGGCGCCAAAATCGATGCTCTGTTCGATGCATTTCTGGGGATGTCGATTAAAGTGATTGTCTGCCGTCACGAGCAAAACGCCATTTTTTTGGCTACCGCCTGCGGGAGAATCACAGGCACCCCAGGTATGGTTCTTGTCAATGCTGGATCAGAGGTTTCCAATCTCATCACGGGACTTCTCACTGCTACAAAAGAGGGAGATCCTGTTATTGCAATCGGAGCAAGCGCCCCTCGATACAGGAAAGACAAGCAGGGCGTCGATCATCTGAAGCTTACAGAACTTGTTACCAAACGAAGCGAAGAGATCGGTACTGTGGAGAGTATCCCGCAAGCGATTGAAAATGCATTCCGAACTGCAATGACACCTCAAGCAGGGGCCGTTTTCCTCAGTATTCCTCAAGACGTTCTCCAAGAAACAACATCTCTTCACTGCAAGGACTTGGCGCTCCCGATTACATTTGGTCCCGGGTCTGAGGCTTCTTTACAACAGGCAGCAAAACTCATCAATGAAGCCTCTAACCCTGTCCTTTTACTCGGACTGGAAGCCACCCGACTCGAAAACACCAAAGCAATCCGCTCTCTACTCCATAAAATACCCACAGCTGTCGTCTGTACCTATCAAGGTGCAGGTGTCTTATCACGTGACTTGACCGATTGTTTCGTCGGAAGGGTGGGACTGTTTAAAAATCAACCAGGTGATGAATTGCTCGAATCAGCTGACGTGATCGTCACCATCGGTTTTAGCCCTTCCGAATATGATCCAGAACTATGGTATACAGGAAAATCCAAAAAGATCATCCATATCCATTACCTACCCCCTCGCGTACAATCAACCTATATTCCTTACACAGAAGTACTTGGAGATATCGCCTCCAACATTCGATTTTTAGAAACCAAGCTAGCACCCAAAAAGACATCTGCGATGCCCTTTCTTGTAAAGAAACTGCAAACCGATCTACAAATGAAATTCAGTAAGGCAGCCTCTTTCAATGGAGAGAAAATTCATCCGCTCCGGTTTTTGCATGACTTGCGAGTTTTTGTCGATGATGATACGACAGTGATCTCCGATGTAGGAACTCACTACTTATGGATCGCCCGCTACTTTCTTTCTTACCAACCGCATCAACTCCTCTGTAGCCATGGACAGCAAACACTTGGCGTGGCTCTTCCCTGGGCAATGGGAGCATCTCTTGTTAGGCCAGGGAAAAAGGTAATCTCAATTTCTGGAGATGGCAGCTTTCTTTTTTCAGCAGCTGAACTCGAAACCGCCGTCAGAGAAAAAATGCACTTCATCCACTTTGTGTGGTGCGATAATGCCTACAACACGGTCCAAGAACAGCAAATGATCCAATGCAAAGGAGATGCGGTGGTTCATTTTGGATCTGTCGATCTCGTCCGCTTTGCGATGAGTTTCGGAGCTCACGCAATCCGTGTCACCCACAGCGATCAACTCTTTGATACATTCAAAAAAGCTCTTGCACTCACAGGTCCGGTCATCATCGAAATCCCAATTGATTACTCGGATAATCGAGAACTTTTTGAATCGGTCAAAAATGGAGTGATACCATTTATCAGATGAGATTCTACACTAAAGATTACTTTTTGATAGATGGTAGGATGCACTGAATCTTCTCAATCTTCGACCGAATCTCGTCAAGCTTGTCTCGAATAGCTGCGCGTCCTTGCTCATAGAGCCATTCGTTCAGAGAATCGTTAAAAAGTCCCACTTCATCGAAATTCATCCGGATAGCCACATCGGCTTGAGAAAGCGATTGCTCAATGAATTTCCGATACCCGATCTCTAAGCTTCTCTTGGTCACTCCGAGAAGATGTCGGGGATGTTTTTTAGGGAGCTGCTCACTTAAATCAATCGCGATCACAACCTTAGCCCCATATTTTTTCGCTATACTGACGGGGATCGGGCAGGCGGCGCCTCCATCAATGCAGTATCTCCCATAAAGAGAAAAGGGCTTGAAAATTCCAGGAACAGAACAGGAAGCTCTAATAGCAGAAGAGAGATCTCCTTTAGATAGCTCAATTGCCTCTCCCGAAATCAAATCCGTAACTACTACAATGAGAGGAATTTGGAGTTCTTCAAATGTTTTTGCACGCAAGAGATTTTTCATCAGATTCTGAAGCAGATCCCCGTGCACAATCCCAAAGATCGGATTGATCGCGTAATCAAGAATATCGGCCTTGCGCAAGGGAAGAAGCATTTCCACCCTATCCTCCAGATAAGGTTGATCGGCATAAAGAGCTCCGGCGATCGCGCCAGCACTGCATCCCACAATCAAATCTGGACGGATTCCCGCCAATTCAAGTTCCCGAATCGCCCCTAAATGGGCAAGCCCTTTCGCGCCGCCGCCGCCCAACACAAGCGCCACATTGACGGGTTCTTTCGGTTCAAAAGGAGGAATGGCAACGAGGTCTCCTAGCGAGCTCATTTTTAAAGAACTACACCCAGACAAAAAGAGAACAAAAAAGATCCAAATGCAATACATCGGAAAGAGAATAATCGGAAAAGGTTATTTTCGCAACTTCAATAAAATGAATCTTCCTGATATACGAAAAATATGGAGGTAGTTGCAAAACCACTTCTCAAAGCGAGTTTTGCAACTACCTTTCCACCTAGAAGGAGGATTCTAACCAGATGAAATTACTTTTTAAAAAGCTGACGACGATCCTTCTTATCCTTACCTTTCTCTATGCCCCTGATGAGATTATTTCTTCTGAATACAGAAGGAATCCCCCCCCCACTCGTCATAGAAATCAGAAGTGTTATAAAAACTACTACAAGACAAAAGGAGGTAATGGATTTACTAAATTCAGGGGTCTTTACCTTCTTCCAAATAACTCAAGCGATTCGATCAGTTCGATTCCCAATTCTGGAATGAAATTTCACCCTTCTTGGTCAGGGGAACTCGATATCAGCGTGATGTTCACCAAGAATCTAGGATTCTCTATGATTTTCTCTTCCTATTACAACTCGCTTTGGGGGAAAAAATCTCTTGAAAAAACGAAAATCGGAACAGCTTGGTTAATTCCCCCCATTGCTTGCTTGCAATGGCGCATCTTTCCCTCTTCTCTTCTCCAACCTTATATTGGAGGAGGTGGCAATTATACCCTGTTCCATGATCCTCATTCATCTCTCCAGGGAACTCATCTTAAACTGAAGCACTCATGGGGACCTGTTGCCCAAGCGGGCTTTGATTTCTTCATCTGGAAAAACTGGATCTTCAACGTGGAAGCCAAGTATGTCTGGATCAAAACAACGGCAGCCCTCCGAGGGGACGTCAGCGGCAGATGCCATGTGCGGATGAATCCTTGGCTCTTCTCTTCCGGCTTCGGCGTGAAGTGGTAATCTCGACTTTGTACATTTTTTGAACGCACTCTCCGGAGATGCTGGCAAAAAATGCACACAGTCGAGGAGATACTTCTTACGGGACTAAATCACAAGGACCTATCGTGATACCAATATAGGTGCTAGGCGACGGGGTCGTGCACTGCATGAGTACGTTCGGATAGAGGGGTTCATCAAATCCAAACGTATAGATTGATCCGCAATAATGAATCGCCTCTGAATAGACATCATACCACGGCCCTCCCGCACTTGCAGGCAATGCGGAAGCATTCCCAAAGTAACCTTGTACATTGTTAGACAGATAGGTGTTGCTCAGAGGATTACTGGGAGAAAAAGGGGCAGGAAGAAGACCCGCCACCATGGCCTCTTCAAAAAGCTTGCTCACCTGATTTCCTTGGAGATTCGCTGCAAAAGAAGAATTCAAATTTTGGGAAGCAAAGATGAGGTAGCTCGTCGGACCATTCGTGGGAGAAGGAGCGCTTGCATTCGCAGTACTAGGAGCTGGGAAATAAGACTGCGCTTCTGTTGTAAAATTGGGGCAAAAATTCATCATATTATCTGACGCGATCGTCGCTGTATAGACCCCAGAAACGCCGTTTGCAGAACAAATCCCCGGCTGCGGATAGAGATTCGATGCGGGCGTTTGAAAGTAGAGTCCCTGAGAACGGTAATAGGAATCAGATCCATACCAAATATACTGAAGAAGACTAAATCCATAAGCGGTTGCATTATCGAAATAATTAGGATCGAACGAGTTAGGAAAAGAGCTCCCGGTTCCAACGCTCATCGCTGATCCTGGGGATAAGATTCTTATCGGATTGGCTTGGTTAGGGGAAAAAAGATTATTCCACTGAGCGAGAATGGCTGATCTATAAGAGCCTCTGCACCTGCCGTTAAAGAAAGAAGGGGCAACTGTTTTCATGATAAAACTCTGCGGTTGATAAATTCCGGAATGACTAGGGCTTCCCGTATCAGGTGTTGAGAGGAATCCATACAAGGGGACAGAGAAGAAGTCGGCAGCTGTTGCATCTGCGTTGACCTGGGGATTTCCTGCAGGAACATAAGCAACTTCGAATTTATCAAATGTAAGACCATAAGGAGTCAGAGATTGATTCAAGACACTAGGTTCCGTTAAGACACCCCCGTTATAGGTGATAAGAGTTTGATTACTGTTGATCTGAAAGTAGATGCGACCGCCAGAGATCCCTTGCGAACTGCCCTGATTTGCAGGGATGTAGATCACATAGGTGTTAGGCGCCAAGGGGGTTGTGTTCAAAGAACTCAGCTGGATAACTGGGACATTGCCAGAACCACTACTCACGAGTGTATAACTTCCCGATCCTGCGGAATCAAAGGTCATATACATCTTTGCTCCAGGAGAGGTCCCTGTCAGTTGAGTTCCAATGACACTGATATAGACACTCGCATCCGGGAAACCGCTGTTATTCACAATGACGACTGGGAGAAATCCGTTCTGAGGAGTCGGTGCTGGAGGATCACTCGGAGGCGAATAGGGGTTAGAAGGAGGGACGAATCCCGAGGATAAAGAACCCAATCCAACAGAAGAATCGATGACTTCCTGTTCCGCTACAAATTCCGCATAAAATGTTTCTGCATCAGAAATAAAGGTTCGTAAGGCCTCTTCCGAGTCAAAGGGTGCCTGTGCAAAAAATGCTGAAAAAGAACTCAAAAAAAGGACAAAAAATTTCACGCGATCGCCTCCACCTAAAAAAATTGGACAGAACAAAGATTTGCTGCTATATATACCGGAAATGACTCAAAAGTTGTTTTTTTGGCAGAGTCAAAACTGAATAAATGCTTGAACAGGGTGAGGGTAGTACCGAGGAAATACAACCTCCACCTTAGTCAAGCGATTTATCGGCAGCTTTCACGCCGGCCAAAAAGCCGACTTTTGAATCATTTCCGGTATAAGCCTATTTCAAATAAATGTTTTAGTGAAGGAGTTTTCTGCGATGGCCCCCAAGTTTTATCAGATTTGCCTTGCGTTAAGCGCAGCACTTGTCTTGCACTCAGGCGAAAGCCTCCAGCGCAGCGCAATTGCATACATGACAGAAGACGACAGCTTTGATGCAGTCTCGGTTGATCGAGAAGTGGCCACAAGGAAAATCCAATGTACCACTCCTACTTCAGCTCCCAAAAAATCCAACTCTTCCATACATCGGGACCATCTCCTTTCAGTTGGAGGTAACTATACTTATACTTGGATCACTCCGAAAGGAGATCATACAGTAAAGGGAAGTCTAGGAGGAGCTCAATTTCTCTATGAATTTCGTCCACCCAATTCGATTTATGCAGGATTATCCGGAGATTGGCGTATCGGAAAACCAGAGCACCACGGAGCGTCTCGGAAAATCCAAGACATCAACGTCCAGGAAAGGGTTGGCTACACCTTTTCATTTCAACATGACAAGATCAGGCTCAGCCTTTTTTCAGGGATTGGCGTCCGTTGCATGCCCGAAACGGTTCAATTGGGAACAACCTATCTTCGCCTTACCTATACCAATTTCTATGTTCCTGTAGGAGCGATGTTTGAAAAGCGTTATTATTCTCATTTTGCCGGAGGATTGCAGTTTCAGTGGAGACCTCAAGTACTTCCTCTCGTCCATATAAAACCATTGAGTGGAGCTGAATGGAATCTCACTTATAAATTGAATAATTTCTATTTTGCAATGCCTCTTAAATTCATTGCATGTGATAGTAAGATAGCGTGTTCTTTATCTCCCTTTTTTGAACTATGGCACGATGGGAAAACAACAGCAACAACTCTCTCTGGATCTCAGGGGACAACCTCCCTTTCTCTGAATCTCCCCAAAAATAAATATCTGTTTGCTGGAGTCAATTTGAATTTCGAATTCATATTCTAGCAGTCAGGCCGCTTGCAAAGTCGCCTCTGTAATGGGGTTAATATTAATTCAATATTGACCCCATTTTTTTATTGGAAATTTGATAGCTCTAAATCGGCTTGCTTGGGTCATTTTGGAATGGAACGAGTATATGTTCTAAAAACGTTTTCCGATGAAGATGAACAGCACGGACGAGTCGTTCAAATGCCGAAATCATTCGATGACAAGGTTCGACATTCACAGCCCTTTCTCGAACACTCAATGCAGGCCAATAGAGTAAAAACTTCAGATGATCAATCACTTCCTTACTCTCCAAACCTCCTTCGAGAATTTGAAAAAATGCATACGAAAGCGCAGACATACAAGCCCCTTCATCAACCCCATCTTTACAAGTAAAACTAAGCGAATCAATTTTGAAATGATCACAAGCGTAGAAAACAAGACATTGGTAGAAAATCTCAATAAAATCTTCCCTTTCTTGTCGATCGAGAGTCTCTCTTGAGTCAAAGACATACTCGTAAATCCTTTGACAAGCTCGATCGAAAAACCTCTGAAGAGATTCCTTATCCCACTTCGAAGAGAAGAAAAAACCGCCTCCTTCTCGATTCCTCATCTGTTGTTTCAAACTCTCGATAAATACAGTCGCATGATTTCTATCAGCGTACTCATCGATTTGATGATAAAAGGAGGTATTTCTTGGCAGGGTCAAAACGATGAGCTGTGAGGAAAATTGGGGGTGCTCTTCAAGCATCTCAAGCGATCTGCTTTTCATTGACTCTTTCCAAGAAAGTCGACTTTGTAAATTAACAAGGAGATGCTTCTTTTTCCCTTTCATATAGCGCAAGCACCCCCTCCATTCATCGAGAATCTCCGCTCGCTGGATCATCTGTTGGCGAGTAGGAGATGGAAGATGGAGCAGAGCAATCTCTTTATTCCCTTTTTGAAGAGTCGCTATTTGATACGGTAAATTCCCTTGAACCCAAGGATCAAACGGGATCAGAATCCCTTCTGACTGATCTTTTCTCACAGTCTCTAGAATTTTTAAGAGAGGACCGTTTGGATATTTTTCGAGAAAAGAACGGAACTTATCATCTTCAAAAAGAAGCTGATTCACTAAAGAATCGCCCCTTTCCAGCGAGACCTCCTTCTCCCCTTTTCTCATGGTTCGATGGATCAAACCAATGGCCTCTTGCGTTACTGCTAAAGGTCTAAATACCAAACAAAAAGAGAGTTTATGCGCCAACGAAAGAAGGAGAGAAGCTCCTTTCTCCAAATCAGAGGGTGGATAGGAGATCCATTTTTGGTATTCATCGGTCTTTAAAGCTTGCCGTAAAAACAGCTGAAAATCATGGAAGTATTGACCACATGGCTTGCCCTCTGTTCTCTGCGATAAATGGTGAGGATTGCGCGCCAATAAAAGAGCGATCACCGATCGACTGAGCAGGCGGGCAAGGTCATGGTGAAAAAGCTTCTTCGCGTGTTTGAAAAACTCAGAGATCTCATCTCTACACTCCTTCAAAATATAGGAGGCCCCCCCTTGCGCATCTCGATCCAAAATCGTTTTGACCTTTAAAAAAGGATCTTTTTCGAACTCTCCAGAAGGCGTTTCAAAATCGACAGAGATCTTGAAATTTTTGAGAAGTTTCTCATCGAGATAAGGGACCCCCTTTTCATCGGCAATATAAAAAAGCTCATAATCGCGGTCAGCCAAAAGAGCATCAAAATCCTTCATCTCCGGTTGCAACGCTAAAAGAGAGTTCCTCCCCTCTACCATCTCACTTTCCCAATTCGAGGAAATACCTAACTTGCTTGCAATCTTCTCTAAATACAATTTCTGTAAAGCACGAAAAGAATCCCTTTCTTCTACTTTTTCTTGTAAAGGGCGATCCAATCGATACGAAAGATAAAGAGTCATTTTATAGGCAGATTCTCCTGCAAGAGCCATGAAAGAGGAAATCCCCTCTTTTGTTTTTTGACTTTTCCAATCGGTTCCTTCGTTTGCACAAAGACTTTCTAAATAGTCCAAAATCGAAAGATAACTCATGTCGACTACAGAAAGAATGGACTCCACACCTTCTCCACTCAACCACCGCGCTTCATCTGCCTCCAGCTCTTCGGCGCTCGTCACAAGTCGCCTCCTCCCCACAACCCCAATCGGAGGAGGACTATCCATACGAATCGCTGCCATCACTCCTAAGTTCTCTATCGCCTCTTCTAAACGAATCTTCTCCGAAAACTTAGATCGCATAAACCCTTCCTTCTGTCTAAAACCATTATTACAGAACCGAATTAAAAATAAAATTTTAATTACAAACGGTTAAATCAAAACTTCTTAATAATTATTTTTACTATTAAATCGAATTTAAGCAAAATGAGCTCATATGATCCAGTTAATCCGTTCTCTTATCGCTCCTTTCATAAGCCTCATCCTACTGATTGCAGCAAGCGGCCTTGCAAACACGTTCATCTCAGTTCGCCTTGAATTAGAGGGATTTAACACCGATTCAATTGGAATTGTGACCGCATCTCTTTATTTGGGGATTTTCATCGGGTCTCTTTGGATTGACCGATGGATTTCGAAGATAGGACACATCAAAGCCTTTGTTTACTGTGCCTTGCTGTGCACTTTTCTCGTTTTAGCGCAATCGGTGTATGTAGACCCCTACTACTGGGCATTTCTCCGTTTTATCGGGGGGATTTGCACAGCAGGGATCTTCATTGTGATTGAAAGTTGGCTCTTGATGCAAGCAGGCCCTAAGCTCAGGGGGGCCATCCTTTCTATCTATCTGGCTGTCTTCTATATGGCCCTTTCTGGAGGACAACTTCTCATTCACCTATCCAATCCTTTGGGGCTTGGACCCTTCTACATCATCGCTATCCTCTCGGCCGTTTCAATCGTTCCCTTAGTATTAAAAAGAGGGGTAGAACCGAAAATCGAATCAAAAGAACGGCTCAAAACCAAAGAACTTTTCCGGCTGTCTCCATTTGGGCTATCAGGGGTGGTTCTTTCAGGAATCATTCTAGCGGCTGTCTACGGACTTGTTCCCGTTTATGCAAAAGAAATGGGACTGTCAGTCTCAGAAATTGGGAATCTCATGGCACTTTTGATTTTTGGAGGATTGAGTTTTCAATGGCCGTTAGGGAGACTTGCAGACAAAGGGCACCGAAAAAAAGTACTCATTGGGTCAAGCCTTTTGACCACAATTTTAAGCCTTGGAATCGCTTTGTTTGGAGATGTTTCTCATGCAGTGTTGTATCCCCTGATCTTCCTCTTCGGGGGGTTTTCCTTCACGATCTACCCACTTAGCATGGCCTATGCTTGCGAAAAAATCTCTGACGACCAGATTGTTTCGGCAACCGGAGGATTTGTTCTCGCCTACGGAATCGGAGCGATCATGGGCCCCTTACTTGCCCCCATGGCAATGGATCGACTCGGATCCAATGGGGTCTTCCTCTTCATCGCCTCTATCTCTCTTTTACTCACCGCGATCGGCTTTTCTCAAAAAGAAAAAGCCCTTTCTAAAATCGGAGAAGACGAGAGGTAGGTGCAAAGTCTCATTCGGCAGAACCCAAGTTTCCTGATCTTCCTCAGGAATCAGAGGGCGGTACATTTCCTGAAGTCCCCTTTTTATGAAGATGCTTCATCTGAACATAACCGATGATGCTTGCTCCTAAAGAGACCAGGCAAGCCGCCAGGAAATATCCTTCAACACTGGTTACAAAAACCCCAATCGGCAAAAGTTTTAAGATCGCGTAAGCGGCAAAATTGAGCACTAAAGCGACAATCGCAATCCGCATTCCGGTCAGATAGCCATCCCCTATACGCAAGATGGGAACGATCAAAGAGTTCAAAAAACCAAGTCCCAAAGCAAACATCAGATCCCCTCCGATATGGGGCAATTTGGTTTGATTGACCACATCAACACCTGGAACGAGATAATCAACGAAAAAGACAAGAAAAAAACTGTATACCAGTCCCTTTACATAATGCATAGACCCTCTATTCATCCGCATCATACAAAAAAAATCTTCGATTGACAAGAGATTCTCTTCTTTGCAAAAATCGCTCGCATGCATTTTACCCTCTTCTTTCTTCTATCGTGTCTTTTTTTGGCATTCGGAGGATGTAAGGAGAAAAACGTCTCTTCAACCCACATCTTAAAAACCTCCTTTTTCACAGATCCTTCAACCATTGATCCGAGAAAAAGCGCCGATTACCTCTCCTCCACGGTTGTTTGTCTTCTCTTCGAAGGTCTCACCCGCTGCGTCAGTGGATCCGAAGTGAAAATGGCTCTTGCTGAGCAGGTTGAAATATCAGAGGATGGGAAAACCTACCTTTTTTTTCTGCGTCCCTCTTATTGGTCTGATGGCCATCCTGTTACTGCATGGGACTTTGAAAAATCATGGAAAACTCTTTTACAGCCCGACTTCCCCTCCCCTTCTGCGTACCTTCTTTACCCGATTAAAAATGCGCAGAGATGTTCTCTTGGAGTCTGCTCGACTGATGAAGTAGGGATTTTAGCTATCGATGAGAGGACCCTCAAAGTCGAGCTAGAAAATGCCACTCCCTATTTCCTTTCTCTGACCGCCTTTCCCCTGTATCTCCCCGCTCCTTCTCACATCGATTTGCCTACCTGTTGGTGGGAGGATGGAAGAATCGATAAAATCGTCTGCAACGGCCCATTTTGTCTCAAAGAAGCCAAGCCCCATTCACATCTTACTTTAAAGAAAAACAGGCAGTTCTGGAACCCATCTTCGATTTTCTTAGATGAGATCGACATTGCGATTATTCCCGATGAGGCAACCACCCTTCAGCTATTTGAAAGAGGGGAACTCGATCTGGTAGGAGGCCCTTTCACCCCGTTACCAATAGAAGCGATTTCCAAAAAAAAACTCTCCCTTCACTCTTTTCCGATTGCCGCATCGACTTTTTGCACTCTGAACGTCAATCAATTTCCCTTTCAAAACCCCAACTGTCGAAAAGCATTTACCCTGACCCTTTTCGACCACCCTCTGATCCATCAGCTCATCGAACAAAACGACGCAATCCCAGCTCTTACCTTACTTCCTCCTTCTCTAGAGACAAAATCGCTCACTCTAATGGAAGGAGACAGAGAGAAGGGGCAACACTATCTAGAGCTCGCATTAGAAGAAATGCGGATCACCAAGCAAGATCTTGGGGAGATCACCCTCTATTATAAAGCAAATCCCCTCGATAAAAAACTAGCTCAAGCGATGCAAAAAATTTGGGAAGAATCGCTTGGAATCACGATCCAGATCGAGCAGATGGAATCCAAATCGCTTGTACAAAAACTCTACAGCAGAGACTACACCCTGGCGCTTGCTTCTTGGATTGCTCAATTCCACGATCCAATCAACCTCTTGGAACGGTTCAAAGACACGACAAACCCGAAAAATTACCCTGAATGGAATAACGAAGAATACAGAGATCTTCTTTACCAGGCATCATCTTCTCTTAATCTCCAAGAAAGAGAGCTACTCCTTAATAAAGCTGAAGAGCTTTTAGAAGAGGCAGCAATCATCATTCCTCTTTACCATTGGAAATCCTCACTCCTTGTCAATCCTAAAATCGAAGGACTAAAGACGACGAGCTCAGGAGGTATTTTAATTGAGGGAGCTTATACCATTTATTAGAAAAATCTTTAGTGGACAATACATCAATTCCGTACATTGATGGTCCTTTCGACATCATTGAATGGACCTTTGAGAACCCGTCCATTTCGATCGACCAACTGAAGACGAATTGTGTGCTGGCCTCTTTTCAAGCCATAAATGTAATAAGGCTGCCAAGAGGTCAAGTTTCTTTTGATGGTTCCGTCCACCGTAAGAACAACTTTATATCCATCTGGAGTGAGTTCACAGTTGCTCAAGTAAAAATCGAGCAAGATAGGGAGTTTTTCGCTGAGGGGCGTTTGACCCCCTGGTTCATTATAAGTAAGGAAGGGCTCTTGAAAAGAAGGGACCTGTCCATCTTCTTTATCGCCTAAATAGAAATAAGCCGTTTGGAAAGTATTCTCTCCCTTTAAACTTTCTCCATAAGATCGAGTAGGAAACATCCGGATGGTATGGAGACCATGCTTCAATGTATAAGGGATCTCAAATACATAGCGGGTATCGTAAAAATAGCCATCTTCATTGAACGGATCGATCGTCGAAGAATTGACCTCAAAATAGGGTTGGTCGTCGATGATCACATGAACCGTTTGCCCCATCCTACTCACAGCGACCTCATTTGCTCGTTCGAACTGAGAAGCAGCTCCCAGAGGATAGCCATCTAGACGAAATTGAACCCAAACCGGATTTTTCATCTTGACCTCACCATTTTTTGGCAATGCGATCGACAAAACAACCGTGTTTGATTCAGGTGTTTTGGAAACCGGAAGAACTCGAATCTGTTCTGTTGGCGTAACCGGTGATTGATTAGCCGCCTGAACCGAGGGTGTTAGGGACAAAATCGCAGAGGCGAAGAGAGAGATCATAGATAACTCCTCATAAAGCTTTCTACATACCCGATCGTCGATTTTTTTGTCGATCTTGCAAATAAACCGTACATTTTTTATTAGAAATTTTATGAACAGATTATTCATCCTATTCCTCTTCTTTTTCAATCTGATGTATGCGGCTGCGGATATTAGCGGATTTTGGAAAACGATCAACGAAAATGGAGTTGCTCAGAGCATCATCGCCATCTATGAATACGATTCTCTTTACTACGGAAGAATCATCGCCTCCTTCGATGAAAAAGGAAGCATCAAAGATAGCATCTACAAACCCGTCGAGAAAGCTCCCGGACTTAAAGACTCTCCCTACTACAGCGGTCTTGATATCATTTGGTTCTTAGAAGATGCAGGAACCAAATTCAAAGGAAAAATCTTAGATCCAGAACATGGCGATGTTTACAAAGCAGAACTGTGGAGAGATGGCGAAAATCTCATCGTCCGAGGAAAGCTTTTAATCTTCGGCCGAAGCCAGACATGGCAGCCCATTTCAAAGCAGGATCTCCCTGCTCATTTTAAACTCCCCGACACGAAGACTTTTGTTCCCGTTATCCCCGAAATTTAGACCCCATCGAAGTCGATGAGATTTAAGAGATTCGAAATGCTGCCAGCGCTACAGATGAACCAAATGTGTAGGGGACAGACTCAATAGAAGCAAATAAATCCCTCACAACAGGAACTCTTTCTCGTTGGTATTTTTCGAATTCTTTCCGACCGTGTCGTTTGAACCTCTCTACTTTATTTTTGAATTGCTCTATTTTTACTTGATGTTCTCTTGCAAATAGATCTCGCTCCATCTCGCTTGGAAAGGAACGATTTGCAGCAGCTGTGTCGATTGCAATTGCCTCTTGTTGTAAAGACTCCCATTCCTTACGATGAAGAGAGCCAGTATTGTTGGAGAATGTGTTGTAAGCCTTCCGATCTATGCCCATTAATTTATCGAAGGCGTTTTCAGCACGTATTGTTTTTACTAGCGCTATAATTGCATAGATCAGAGGAAGAATTCCAAGGCTCACAATACTGAGTACAATCCGTTCTTTTGACAACTTTGGACACACCGCTTTTTGATAGTGAGTTTCTACCTCTTTGCGGAAAATTTCTAAGCCAGGTTCACACTCCAGTGCATCGGATTTATCTTTACCCGTAAGACTACATCCTTTCAATGTTTGCCCCATCAGAGAAAACAAACCAATTCTTCCACATTTTTCCACGCTTGCCCCTCTCGGGATTGACCATGAATCTAATAAACCAGGTTCGTATCCTGGCTGCTTTACCATCAGGAGGCCTGCTGGCTCAGTATCGATCACAGCAATTTTCCCATTCGGTGTTAAGCGAATATTGTGGAAAGAGGCATCGACAAAACCCACTTTTTTCACTAGAGTCGCTATTTTTCTGGCAGTTTCTCTTTGCTGATCTGCTTTCATCGCTTTAATCGCTTCCACCGTATCTTCAACGCTTAAAACCTCTATCTTTTCACAAATGACGCAGTATCTCCTGGTAGGTTCTGTCACCCCCTCCAGATTCGCATACTCAACCAATTTTTTCTTCGGAATCACTACCTCAATATTGCATTCCTCAGCTATCTGTTTGATCCGTTCCACCATGGCTATTCTGAGAAGACTATCTTCCGCAGTAAAAAAAACCATTTCGTTTCTATCGTCATGAGGTCCTACAACAAACCGGTCCTCTGTGACTCTAATAGCGCCCGACTTGATGATCCAGCCTGGCAATTCTCCATGCTCACTGACGCTATAGAAAGGAACGCTGTTGCCATCCCCACCTGGTTTACTGCTCAGCAGTTTAAAGCCATATTTTTCGAGAATCGCATTTCTTTCCCGGATCTTATCCATCTCATAAGCGAGAGGAGACGACAGAATTTGTTGAACCTCTGGTACAGAGATTAACCTCTGTGCGATGGCAGCCTCTTTCGGATGTTCATTTTTAAATAAGTGCCGATCTAATTTGTTCGGACTTAGATCTACTAAAGGCAAATACGTATTCACGTGATAAAATGAGCAAAAAAATTTATAAGGACTTGGCGTTCTCATTTTACTTTCTTTTCCCCAAAAACCATTCTTTGATGAGGAAGAAATATACCGAAATCTAATACAAAAATTCCACCGTTTAAATCCTTGCCCCTTTTACCCGCTCCCTGTAAAATGTACGGATCATCATTCGCAGATAAAATGGCCCATCGAACTTCCGTCGGATCAACACACTTAATTGACATTCAAAGACTTGCAAGTGATGGCCAAGGGGTCGGGAACTTAGGAGGATTGACCCTCTTTGTTGATGGAGCCCTCCCTTCTGAAATAGTAAAAGTGGCCATAGTGGAGTCAAAAAAGAACTACGCAAGAGGCAAACTCCTCGCCATTTTGAAATCCTCTGTCGATCGAGTCGATCCCATTTGCCCTCTATTTGGATCTTGTGGGGGATGTCAACTCATGCACCTTGCTTATGAAAAACAGCTTGAATCCAAGAGACAAAAAGTGATCGACGCCCTCAAACGAATCGGAAAAATTGAAACACCAGTGCTTCCCTGTAGAGCGTCTCCGCTTCCGATTGGCTATCGAAATAAAATCCAGCTCCCGGTGAGACCAGGGCCGCAAGGAAATGCGATAGGCCTCTATGTAAAGGGATCTCACGATCTCATCGAAGTGGACCACTGTTTCATCCATTCAGATCTTGGGGAAAAAATCTACTCCGCGATCCGCCCTTTGATCAAGGAAGGCCCTGTTCTTCCTTACGATCCGCAAACTGGCACCGGAGAACTCTGCCACGTCCTCATCAAAAACACTCATCACACCGATCAAGTTCTCATTGCTCTTATCACAAAACAAAAACCTTCTCCCCCTATTCGGTCTTTGGCAGAAACGATCTTCCGTCAAGACCCGGCGATCCGAGGGGTAGTTCACAATATCCAGGCCAAAGAAACGAATGTAATCCTGGGCTCTCAAGGGACCGTTTTAATAGGGAGCCCCACCATCGAGGAAGAGATCTTAGGCCTTCGCTTTTCGATCTCTGCCGAATCGTTTTTTCAAGTAAATCCCAAGCAGGCCGAACAACTCTATCAAAAAGCCTTAGAGCTTTCTTGCGTCAGGAAAACCGACACCGTTCTCGATGCTTACTGTGGAGTGGGAACTCTCTGTCTTCTTTTTGCAAAGCAAGCCAAAAAAACGATCGGGATCGAGTGCATCCCAAAGGCAATTCAAGACGCAAGAGAAAATGGGAAGAGAAACGGAATTTTGAACGCTTCCTTTATTCTTGGAAAGGCCGAACAGGAAATCGATCAGCTCAGATCCATTGATATCGCCCTCATCAACCCTCCTCGTAAAGGAGCAGATCCTCTATTTTTACAAAAAATCATCAAAAAACAGATCAAAACACTCCTCTATATCTCATGTGATCCGGCCACTTTAGCAAGAGATCTTAGCCTGCTTAAAGAGGCTGGCTATACCATAGTTCATGTGGAGCCTTTTGATATGTTTCCACAAACTTCTCATGTTGAAACTATTGTAAAACTACAAAAAGGGTGAAAAATGAAAATTGAACAATCCCCTTTCCTCGTTGAATGGAGTGAAGAAACAGCCCCCCTGCGTTCAGAAGACGATCTTCTTTCCAGAATCCTGAAAATTGCGCTCAACATCATTTCCTGCGTGTATTTTGAGATAGGCCTCATCCGGATAGCCAATTATGCGATCAAATTGATCGCGAGAAGAATCACTCTTCCCGCTACTTACCGGATCTCTTCTAAACACCTTTTGGAAGTAAATGAAGCGTTTAAAACCTTTTGGTACGGTCCGATCACAGAAGAAAATCAAACCATCCGAGCCCATTACTCTGTTGTGAACGAAAAAGTGATCACCCCTGATGGAGCCGAATTAGATGCTCTTTGCCTTCAGCATGTACAACAAACAAATACCCCCACCATCATCTTTTTCAACGGCAATTGCCAACTTTCTCGAGAAACCCCCCTTTCTCTACTAGAAAAAGCGATCGAAGCCGATATCCCTTGCAATCTCGTTCTCTTCGACTATCGAGGGATCGGCAGTTCGAAGGGGATTTTTCGAGAGCCAAAAGATCTTATTCTCGATGGCTACTCTATTGTTGAATGGGTGAAAAGAAGAATGAAAACCCCCGGATCGCAGATCCATTTTTACGGGTTTTCTCTTGGGGGAGCAATCGCCTCATTTACCAAAGCGCTCGATACCGAACATCTCTGCGGGAAACTCATCAATGACCGCTCTTTTGGTTCTTCTGAAGAGATGGTCAAGCTCCGTTTTGGCGGAGGTTTTTTAGGATCGATGATGAACTGGCTTTTTTCTCTCCAAGGCTACAAAGCATCGCCTGCAGAGGCTTTTTTACGCTGTTCCGGCGACAAGATGGTAATCTACCATCCCGATGATGCGATTATTCCTGAAGAGGCTGGTTTGCACAGTAAAATCCGCCACGATATCATTCTTCGTCTGGAGCCAAAAGTAGGATTTGAAGAGCTTTCAAAAACCTACCACCACTTAGCCCAACTCTATTGGCATCAAAGAGCCGTCGAACGGATCCTCGAGTTCTTGTTCCCTGAAAAAACAGCGAGCCTTTCATGATCGACACGAAAACGGCGCAGTGGATAGGAGTTCTCCAAAAGCGATTTGGATTTTCTTCCTTCCGAGAAGGTCAACTCGAAGCACTCCAAGCCCTTTCAACAGAGAAAAGAATCCTCTGCATCCTGCCGACCGGGAGAGGCAAATCGCTTCTCTACCAATTCCCCTCTCTTCTTCTTCCCGGCATCACCCTCGTTATCTCTCCCTTGCTCGCTCTCATGCGCGATCAAATCGCACAACTCCAAGACCGTTTTGGGATTACCGCAGGATCGATCAACAGCGACCAAGAAAGAGAAGAAAATGAAAATACAAGAAACCTCGCCCTCGAAGGGAAGCTCAAAATTCTCTTTATTTCTCCCGAGCAACTCGATCATGTAGAGAAAATAGCCTTTCTCCGATCGCTTCCCATTTCCCTTCTTGTCATTGACGAAGCCCATTGCATCTCCACCTGGGGACACGATTTTCGTCCCAGCTACCGACAAATCATCTACTTACTCGAAGCTCTTAAAGAGAAAAATCCGCGTGTTCTTGCGCTTACGGCGACAGCTGATACAAAATGTGAAGCCGATATTCAACAGCAGATCCATGCTACAAAAGTCATTCGCGAAAGCCTCGACAGGCCCAATCTGACCCTTTCCGTTCTTGAAACAAGAGGTCTTGCTGCCAAACTCCAACTCATGGAACAGCTCCTCTCAGGAGGAACCGCTCTCATCTATTGCGCCACCCGAGAGAATACAGAGCTCGTCGCGGAGCACCTGAACAAACGAAAAATCCGCTCGGTTGCCTATCATGCGGGGATTGAACCTCAAGAGAAAAAAGCGATTCAAACAGCTTTTCTAAAAGACGAATACCAAGCCATTGCAGCGACCAACGCCCTCGGAATGGGGATCGACAAACCCAATATTCGAACCATCATCCACTTCGACATTCCCGGTTCGATCACCGCCTACTACCAAGAAGTAGGACGTGCGGGCAGAGATAACCTCCCAGCAAAAGGGATTCTCCTTTACGACTTTGTAGACAGAAACATCCAAGAGTACTTCATCACCTCCTCTATCCCAGAGAAAAGCAATTTTGAGATCATCTTAAACCTCGCCGATGGACTTTCCCTTTCTGACATCAAACAGAAGACAGGACTCCACCCTACTCGAGTCCATCTCATCATCGCGGAGCTCATCGAACAAGGGTTTCTCACCAAAGAACTCAAAGGGAAAACTCAAATCTACCGGAAGCTGCCCCAAGAAAAGAAACTTAATCTCTCTCGATTCGAGGCGCAACTCCAAATCAAGGAAGAAGAACTCAAACGAATGGTCCGTTATGCCAAGCTATCTCAAGGCTGTCGAATGGCCACCCTACGAAAAACCCTGGGAGACCAAACCCCCACTTTCTGCGGTAGATGCGATCTTTGTAAACCCACTCCCCTCCCCTCTCTCGATAGAGGCGCCACAGCAAATATCGACGCTTGGATTCAAGAAAAACCCATCGTCATTCCCGCTGCGAAAATCGCCCATTTGAATGAAGGGATTTCCCTCTTCGATAGCCGCCTTCGATCCCCTCTTTTCATTCACTTCATGCAAAATCGACAGACAGCTGAAACCCTCGATGAAGAAATTTTCTCTCTTTGCAAAAAACATCTTCACAAAGGGTCCTACGCAGCGATCGTTCCGGTTCCCTCTCTTACTTGGAAAGCAAGACTTCATGCAACCTCTCAGATCGCAAACTACCTAGAGATCCCCATGATCGACTGCCTAGAGTGGAAAGAAACTCCAGAAAAACGACAAGGAGAACTCCTCAACAACGACCAACGAAAAGCCAACGTCCACAAGAAAATGGTCTCTACCCGAAAACTCCCCGAAGGACCCATCCTCCTTTTTGACGACTACACAGGCAGCGGGGCCACCCTGAAAGAAGCTGCACGAGCCTTGAGAGAAAACGGCGATAAACCCATCCTCATTCCCTTTACCCTCGCCAATGTGAAATGGCGCCTAGGCGCCCCTGGGTTCATATGATCGATTGGGAAAAACAATGGGAACTCTTTGCCGAAAATTTCCACGACGGAAAAGCCCATATCGACCTCTCCCGCTTTGGGAAAAACAAGACCCTCCTTCTCTACCCAGGAGCCGGATTTGGCGATCTCTCCCATCCTACTACCCACTTAATGCTTGAGATGATGCAAAATCGGATCCGAGGAGAATCCATTGTAGATATTGGAACCGGCAGCGGCATCCTCTCTCTCGCGGCGCTCCTTCTTGGAGCCTCTCACGCAATCGGCATCGATATCGATCCGGAGGCCATCGCCCATGCCCAAAAAAATAGTTACCTCAATAACCTCGAAGGACAATCCCAATTTTTACTTAACTGCCCGCAAAACCTCCCACCTAGCGTCTTCCTGATGAATATGATTTACCCTGAGCAAAGGGAAGTGAACCCCACCCAATTCATTCCCCATGCTAAGCTTTGGATCGTCTCAGGCATCTTAAAACAACAAAAAGAGACCTATCTAAAACAAACCAGAGCTTGGAATTGGACCCCCCTAGAAGAGAGGCAAAGGGGGGAATGGTTGAGCTGGACGTTTATACTCGTTCCACCCCAATTTTTTTAATAGCTTTAAATCGGATCTTTGGAGTGGAACAAGTATAGAGCCTTCATCTGACGGGCGTCTTTTGAATCATTTCCGGAACAACCATTCTCAATATTTATTTATAATAACACAAAAAACAACAAAAGAATTACAATATATAAAAAGGTAAACAAAAATGATAATAACAAGAATATTCAACTTACTCAGCAAATCTCTTTTTACCCTCACTACGGAACAATCGAGCACTCAGAAAGCTACAAAATTCTCCGCAAACTATCTAGAAGCCCTATTTCCCGCGGCGAAGCATTTGCTAGACAAATTGAAACCTATTCCGCATAGAGAAGAGATTTCTTGGGTTGAGCCCTCTTTTTCCCAAGCGCCTTGGGCAAAGAATTTTCTTGGTATTCAAGAAGATGGCAACTGGGTTACCGATCCGATCAATGGTTGGCTAGAAGATTTTGTGAAGGACAAAGCCTTTAAAGACCTACCTGTAAATACAAAAATTGAACTTCCTGGGAGAGAAGGGACAGCCGTCTATAGAGTTCATTCAAGGATTGAAAAAGAAGGACTTGTCGCTATCGCCCTTGCGCCAGAGCAAGACGGCCTTTCACCGTTTTTGATTTTCCGAGGAACCCAGCCCGACGTGATCGCAGGACATCAGGGACTAGAATCTGTCCAGAATGATCTCGATCATGGATTAGGAGAACGGGGATGGAATAGCTGTAAAGAAGCTCTCGAAAATTTGATGAACGATCCAACTTTCCGAAACCCTAAGCAAAAAATTAAAGTTTCAGGTTTTAGTCTAGGAGGAGCTCACGCAGAACTATTTATTGCAGAACACTTCAGAAATGTATCTCAAGGAGTGTTCCACAGCAGTCCCGGAATCTCTTCTGCCATCACGGACCGATTTGCAAAAAACCTTCAAAATACTCCTCTAGAAGAGCCTTTATCCCTACAATTTTTCCAAATCATGGGGGACCCAGTTCCCCACTTTGGAGAAAGACATCTGGGATGTCAAGCGAGAGATTCTCTTCTACAGACAGAACTTTTCCATATCGAGTTTCCTGAGCAGGATCGGTTTGAAATTAGACTCCATTCTACACGCATTTTCCCCTCTTTTCCGACAACGTATAAGGTGACTCAATACAAAGATCCAGAAAAGCTCGATCGACTCCTCAATAATCAACGAAGAAACTCAATTTCCTTTGTAGGAGAACTCTTCCGAAAAATCATAGGAAGACCTCTCTTTTGGATCGTTGAACAGGGGGTTCTTCTCATAAGAAAAATCAAGAGTTTCTTTTCCTGAGAAACCTAATACATAGTGTAATTGCGCCCTTTAAAAAGAAGCTTAATTACATTATGTACTACCTAATCTCCCATGTAATCAATGAAGGGTCTTGAAGAGGATGAGCCAAGTGACGGAACATTGTCCTTTCTGGTGCTATCCGGAGCTCGTTGGGAGCCACACGAGGAGGAAGTTGGGGTAGACGGTAGAAAATTTTACGGAAATAAGCGCCGTTTAAATTGATTGTATTGACCCAGCAAAACTTTTGGAGCTCGGGCGGGAACTCCGAAAGAGAACAGCCGGTAAAATCAAGACAGGGGTCTTTTCGGAACCAACAATCTCTTATCCGAGAATAAACGTCCTCTCTATTCTTCCATTGAGCGAGTTCGGGAAAAAGAATTGCGAAAGGATCTTGTAGGTCTAGAAGTTCACACAAACCCAATTGAGAACCATTGCCACTTGAAGAGCGAGACTCATTTCTAACCATAACGAGCCAAAGAATACTCTTTACAGATTATTTATACTAGAAATGATTTGATCAAGCGCATGCCATCTCAAGTAGAGTTGTTCAATTTGCGTTTCAAGAAGACCGATTTGCGTGCATACCTGAGAGAGAAGCTCTGGATTTGTTGCAACTTCCTTTTCTTCTAAACGTTGATTGAGAAGACGCACTTCAGCTTCCAATTTAGGGATTTTTTGTTCAATCAACTGATACTCTTTTTTCTCTGAAGAAGAGAGAGTTTTAACTGGCGCTTTTTCTCTCTTTTGAGGAGAAGAGAGAGAAGGTTTTTCCTTTTTCTGAGCTCGATTCACCCACTGCGAATAATCCGCAAAAAAGAGGGGCCCTTCAAGGTCTCCAAGCGAGAGAATCTCATTACAAATTCGATCGATCATGCATCGATCGTGAGTAATCAGGACAATTGCTCCAGGAAAATCAATCAATCCCTCTTCCAAAACCTCTAAAGTAGGAATATCAAGATCATTGGTCGGCTCATCAAGAAGAAGAACATCTGCTGGCTGCAGCATCAAATGAGCAATCGCAATCCTCGCCCTTTCGCCGCCCGACAAAAGGCCAATCGGCATCTCGAGTCGATCGGGGGAAAATAAGAATCGTTTGCACCACCCATTCACATGGACCGGATGCCCTCGAAACGATACATAATCCCCTTTGGGGGATAGAGCATCCTTTAAAGAAATATCTAAAGGGAGCTGCTTCCTATGTTGATCGAAGTAGACAACCTGCAACCTATCTGCTCTTTTAATCGTTCCCTGATCGGGCTCTATTTCACCTTGAATGAGCCGAAGAAGAGTGGTCTTGCCAGATCCATTAGGTCCCATCAAACCCAAACGAGTGCCGGGAGAAAGAGTGAAGTCGAGATGAGAAAAAAGAGATTTTCCCCCAATTTCTTTTTTAAGATTTTTAGCGACCACGAGTTTTCTCGTTTCTCTTTCACTTGCAGCGAAGTCAATAGCCGCCGTTTTTGTCTGGTTGCGTCTTTTGACATCTCGATGAGCTTCTAAAATCTCTTCGGCCTCGTCGATTCTCGCCTGCGATTTAGTCGTTCTCGCCTTCACACCAGCTCGGAGCCATGCAGTTTCCCTCCTTGCCTTTGTGGCTAAAGACCGTTCCTCTTTTAGCTGTCCCTCAATGAATTGCTCTTTTTTCGCTAAAAACTCAGCATAAGAGCCCTGAGAAGAAAAAACCCCTTTTGGATAAAGACGATCGATTTCGATGATCCGATTGGTTACATTTTGTAAAAAATACCGATCATGACTAATCACAAGATAAGTGAGAGCCTCTTCAGTTAACCATTTCTCAAGCCACAATACCCCCTCGAGATCGAGATGGTTTGTCGGTTCATCGAGCAAGAGCAAATCAGGAGAACGGATTAACTCTCTTGCAAGACCGAGCCTTTTTTTCCATCCTCCAGAGAGAAGATGAGCCGAACACTCGTTTCCCGAAAACCCCATTTTGGAAAGCCACATTTCTGCTAAGAAATCGCGATCATAATCAGGAATATTCTCATTTGCCAAGGCCTCTTTGAGTATTTCTTGAGGAGAAGCTTCCTGAAACTCGCAGCTTTGAGGAAGATATCCAATTTTGAGTCCCTTTTTCATCACAATTGATCCTCGATCCTCTTTTTCAAGACGAGCCAAGATCTTCAGAAGGGTTGATTTGCCCGAACCATTGAGACCGATTAAACCCATTTGATCTCCCGAAAAAATAGAGAAAGAGAGATCGTCGAATAGGTCAATCGAACCAAACGACTTCCCCACCTCTTGGCAACTCAATAAGACGTCCATAAAAATAACTCAAATCTGGTATACAGATTGTAACATGAAAAAATGTTTCTTTACAGGTCTAGCAACCCTCCTCCCTGTCGCCGTCACCATTTGGATCTTCATCTTTTTCGTCCGCTTTCTCACCCGCCCCTTCATGGGGATCATGACCGCCCTTTTGGAAGATCTTCCCAAATATGGGATTATCACATCGAAAAGCGGAATTGAGCTCTTAAGTCAACTGTTTATTCTTCTCTCCCTTTTTATCCTGGTCTTCTGCCTAGGATTCATCGCAAGACGCTTCTTCTTTGAGAAACTCTTCGAAATCGGGGATCGGATTCTCTATCGAGTTCCCCTTGTAAATAAAGTCTATAAAACATCCAAAGAGATCATTCACTCCCTCTTTGCCTCTCAAGGAGGCTCTTTTAAACAAGTGGTCCTCATTCCCTTCCCTTATAGAGGAGGCTATTGCCTGGGACTTGTCTCTGGCCCCTCTCCCGAAAGCTGCGTCACCCCCATTCATCAAGAAATGGAATCAGTTTTTATTCCTACCGCACCCAATCCAATGACCGGATTCTTAGTGATGATCCCTCGAAAAGAGATGATCTATCTTGAAATGAAAACAGAAGAAGCGATGAAATACGTCGTTTCCTGCGCCGTCATCAAACCCGACTGGAACCAAAAGGAAGAAGGCAAATGAAAAAGTATTTTCTTACGGGACTCATCCTTTTAATGCCGATAGCCCTCACCCTTCTCATTGTCCTGTTCCTGATCGACTTTTTCACCACCCCCTTCCTCTCCCTTGTCTCGTCCATGCTCCATTCCCTGGAAGAACTTTTCCATTTCCACCTCCCCCACGCACTCACTTTACCCCTCGCCCGGATTTTAGCCCTTCTCCTCCTCTGCCTCTTCATCTTAGCCCTCGGAGCCTTTGCCCGTTGGTTTTTTTTCAAAAGCGTGCTCGAGTTTGGAGATCGGATCATCTCCAAAATCCCCTTTATTAAGACAGTCTACAAAGTGTCTCGCGACATCTTCAAAGCCCTTTTTTCACCCGATGGAAAGAAAGCCTTTAAACACCCGGTGATCATCCCATTTCCCTTTGCCCCCTCCTATGCCCTCGGATTTCAAGCAGGAGAAGTTGCCGAAGAAATCCAAAGCAAAATCAAAGAACCGCTTCAGTCCATCTTTATGCCCACAGCCCCCCACCCCATCTCAGGATTCCTCTTTTTTGTCCCCGCAAAAGACGCCCACCAAATAGCCCTTTCCAACGAAGAAGCTGTTAAATTTCTCGTCTCTTGCGGTATCATCCATCCTCCTGCGAATTCCCATGATTGAGACCCAAACCACCCGAGTTATTTTTTTTCCCGTCAAAGGAGGCGCTGCCAAACTCCAGATCCTCTATCAAACCATCGCCGCCCATTTTGGTCGTAAAGAACACATTCTCTTGACCGTTGAAGATGAAAACGCCCAAACATTTACTCAAGATTCTCTTTGGAAAATCACCGACACCTCCTTTCTTCCCCACGTTGCAACTGATGACCCCACAACCGATTTCATAGCGATCACCAAGACCAAAAACAACGTCAACGGAGCCAAGATCGCCTTCAATCTCTGTTCTACCCCACTCCTCATCCAAAGCCCCCCCTTCCGCATCATCTACGAATTTGAGGACCTTTCCCACCCCAATAAAAATCGACTCTCTTCTCTCCGATTTGACGCCTATAAAGAGGCCCATTTCATGATTGAATCAGCCGCACAACACAACTGACTGGTTACCAAACACTTAAACAACTCATTGCGAAATAAAAGAAAGCCCCTTAAAATAGCCCCTTCATTCATTTGCAAGAGAGTACGTTATGACCCGCATGAGCAAACAAGGGGAAAGAAGAGCTGTATCTCATCGAAGACGGCGACTTCCCTCATCCAAGACAGGCCCCAAGCGCGACCAACTAGAATCAGGGTTTCGCATTCACCTGAACGGCGTAGAAGCCCAAGAGATTCCTGATCGATTCATTCCAAAAGCAAGGTAGGACAGATGACGCGACATACAAGTTACGGAAAAACGAATAAAGGCGGACAAAAGCGAAACGTATTGAAGCGTTTTGAAAGAATTGACGTACTGCGCAAACTTGGCAAGTGGGTCGATGGGAAAAACACACGGGTGACCGGACTTCCCAAAACTCCTTCAGCTTGATTACCGTCATCAATCGACAAAAAGCTCTTCCGATCAACAAGAGATCTGTTGCGCGAGCCGCGACGGAGATTCTCTCGTTTTTACAAGTGGAGTGGGAAGAGCTTTCTATCTATTTTGTCACGAAGAAAAAGATTGCCGAACTTCATGAGCAATTTTTTAATGATCCGACCGAAACCGACTGCATTTCGTTCCCTTTGGGAGATAAACATTTAGGAGAGATCTTCGTTTGTCCGGAGGTAGCCATTGACTACGCCACAAAACACAATCTGGATCCGTCTGAAGAGACCCTTCTCTACCTCATCCATGGGATTCTCCATCTGATCGGCTACGACGATTTAGATCCCATGAAGAGACGAGAGATGAGGAAGATGGAAAAGAAGTGCCTCAAACATCTTGCAATTTTAAAAAATCCGAAGTAAAATCTTCGCTTTTCTTCTTTAAGAAGGTATTGAATGGAATCGAGCATGATCCAGCTTGGTATTGAAAGTTTTGATAAAACCACCTTTCACCGGGGGAAAAATTATGCCCAGCAAGGTAAAGTCTCGGTTATTTCTTCTGCGCCCACTCAAATTAAAGCGTTGGTAACAGGCTCTCAAGAGACCCCCTACGAGGTAAACATTTATGACGGAAATAAAGCCCTTGTGGCTGTGTGTAGCTGTCCTCAAAAGTACCGATGCAAACATATCGTGGCAACCCTGATCCATCTTTCTTTAGAGTCAGGAGAGAAAGTACCCTCGTCCCATAAAAATCCTTCAAAAAAACAGGTCCATCTTTCTGAAGAAGAAAAAGATTGGATCGAGCAAATTTCGAATACTCACAAAGAGACCGCAGATAGCCCGATTCCTCCTTCAGGGATTTTTTACATTTTTTCAAAACCTCCCGGCGACTCCCCTACCTCAGAATCCATGAACCTCGCATTTCATATTGCCAGAAGAAAAAAGGGAGGCAACCTTTCGCAAGCCATAGGAACGGTAATAAAAGCCATTACCGTCTTTGATCGAGGGATTCCCGAAGCGTTAAAGAAGGCGTGTGAGGAGAGCGATAAAGAGATCCTCTCTCTTTTGTGGGAACAGACCCTAGAATCGACATCAAAAATGATTCCTACTTTAAAAAAAATAGTCGACACAGGTCGCGCCGTGTGGGAGAAAGTAACCACCCCGCCGCTTGTTTGGGGAGAGGAGAAACAGGCGATTCTCTCTTGGGAATTCATCCACCAATCGCAGCAGCTCAACCTACAAGTTGAAGGGAATGAAGCCATTCCCTTCCTATTTTCTGACGGAGCCCTCTACGTCGACCCGACCAATCATACCTGCGGACCACTGCGTCTTCCCGAAAAACCCAACGTAATTCGCCACCTTCTTTCAGCTCCCCCGATCAAACCAGATCATCTACCAATCATCGAACAGAAACTCAAGACCCTTTTCCCCACGCTCCCGCTTCAAAAGAAGAAACGGATCATTCTGCCCCCGCAAAAAGGGAGAGTCCACCTTTTTCTTAAAGAGCAAAATCATCAATGGAGCAATGCATTGATCGTACAAGGAACCCTCTCATTCCTTTACGGCGAGCACAAGATCCCAGCTGTCCCTGTTCCCGCCTCTCACTTCGGGTGGAAAACCGCCGAAGCGACCTATGAACTCGCAAGGGATGTCCCCTTTGAAAAGAGAGTAGTCCACGAATTGCGATCTCGTTGTTGGTTTGGTCTTAACGAAATATTTCGGAAAAACTTTCCTGTATCTGATCTAACTCCTCTCATAGATGAAATTCAATCCATGAAGAGAGCTGGATGGATCGTTGAAGTCTCTGAATCCTTTCCGATCCAAGACGTCATCAGCGCCGATCAAGATTGGTATGTCGAAGTAAACGAAGCCAAAAATCACTGGTTTGACCTAGAGATCGGGCAGAAAATCAACGGAAAACGGGTCAACCTCATTCCCTATTTGAGCAAGTTCATTTCCCAATACTCCGACAACAATCCCCATTTCGACGCCCTGGCGTCGCAAGATATGGAGAAAAAATACACCATTGCCCTTGATAACGGGGAAGTATTGGTGATCTCTTTGGGAAAACTCAAGGCGATCCTAGAACCCTTTTTGGGACTTCTCAATGAACCAAAAAAAGGAGGCAAACTCGAGCTTCCCTCCTGGCAGGCAGGCGCCCTTGGGCAATTGAAGGAGAATCTCCATAAAGAGAAACTCGAATGGGAATCACCCGCTCGGTACACAAAGATGATCGATGAGCTCCAACAGCTGAAGAAAATCGAGCTCGTCACGCCGCCCAAAGGGCTCAAAACCGATTTACGCCACTACCAACTCGTGGGCCTGAGCTGGCTCCAATTTTTGCGCAGATACCAGCTTGCAGGCATTTTAGCAGACGATATGGGACTGGGAAAGACAATCCAAACCCTTGCACACATTCTACTTGAAAAAGAAGAAGGACGGCTGACCGATCCAGTCCTAGTGATTGCCCCCACGACCCTCATGGGGAATTGGTCGCTTGAAGCCGAAAAGTTTACCCCCTCGCTAAAAGTATTGATTTTGCAGGGGGCGGACCGAAAAAGGCACTATGAGAATATCTCGCAATACGATCTCATTCTCACCACCTATCCCCTCCTCTCCCGCGATAAGCAAATTCTCTGCACACAGAAGTACCATCTTCTCATTCTTGACGAAGCCCAAAACATCAAAAATGCCAAAACACAAGCCCATCAAGTGCTCCGATCACTGCAAGCGAAGCACCGTCTTTGCTTAACCGGTACCCCGATGGAGAACCATCTTGGCGAGCTCTGGTCTATCTTCACCCTTATTTTGCCCGGTTTTTTAGGGGACGAGAAACAATTTCAGAAGCTGTTTCGGAAGCCGATCGAAAAAGAAGGCTCTTTGGAGAGGAAAAAGATACTCCAAAAGCGAATAGCCCCCTTTTTACTGCGTCGGACCAAGCAAGAAGTGATCCAAGAACTTCCGCCCAAAACAGAGATCATCACCACCATCGAGCTGACAGAGAAGCAACAAGAGCTGTATGAAGCAGTCCGGCTTACCATGATGAATAAAGTGATGGCCGAAGTGGAAGCGAAAGGGTTGGCTAGAAGCCGAATTGTTTTGCTAGACGCGCTGCTGAAACTCCGCCAAATCTGCTGCGATCCACGGTTGCTTAAAACAGTCAAAGGGACCACATCGAACGATTCAAGCAAGCTTCTCCATCTCAAAGAGCTTCTTCCAGAACTCATTGAAAACGGGAGAAAAATCCTTCTCTTTTCGCAATTCACCAGTATGCTGAAACTCATCGAAGAGCAGCTGAGAGATCTTAAGATTCCTTACGTAATCATCACAGGAGAAACAGAGGATCGGAACACGCCCGTGAGACGATTCCAAGGAGGAGAAGTCCCCCTCTTTCTGATCAGCCTGAAAGCGGGAGGAACGGGCCTCAATCTCACGGCAGCCGACACAGTTATTCACTACGATCCCTGGTGGAACCCAGCAGTGGAGAACCAAGCCACCGACCGGGCCCACAGAATGGGGCAAACCAAATCGATCTTTGTCTATAAATGGATAGCTTCCGGTTCCGTAGAAGAGAAGATTTTGCAAATGCAAGCCAAGAAAAAAGCGCTAGCCGACAGCCTATTTGATGCATCGAGCACGGCCTCATTGGATCTCAACCTCGAGGACCTCCAATCCCTTTTTGCTCCCCTTGCCTAAGGTACAATATTATCTCTGATTTTTTGAGACGCTTGTCCTGGGGCCAGGGCGATTGCATGATAAATAGCTTGACAAGTAATTATTTCTGAGTGTGTTGTGTTTGTCCTTTGATTACCATTAAGGACAACATGACATTTAATCTTGCCGCTAATGCTCCTCTACTATACTGCGCGCGGTTAGGTTTTTAAAATTATTCTCACGCTGCTTTCTCCACAGACTCCTTCGTTGGGAATGTTTGGAACGTCCACGTCAACAGACTCTCAAGTTCTTTCCTGTACTCTCCGCTGAATTTCTCAATGCAGCCTGATATCGCCAGCTTGAACTCGTCAAAAGTTTCGTAATATTTGCAATTAAGACTCTTCTTCCTAATAAATTTCCAAACTCTCTCTATCAGATTCAGATTGGGAGAATATGGGGGCAGATAAAGCAATTTGATATCCTGCATGCTCGCTGCAGACCTCGTCACATGGCAAGCCTGATATTTCGCGTTGTCGAGAATTAGGCAAAGCAACAGTTTTTCTGTAAATTCGATCTTCTCCCTCTTTTCACCTCTCACGTTTAATTATTTTCTGAGCCCGGATTTAATAGAGGACTCATGTCTAAATATTGCTTTCCAGTCACCCACTCCTCGT
>DAIDIZ010000023.1 GCA_027451585.1 Chlamydiota bacterium | reverse complement strand
TTATCACCGGAGATCCCGAATAGAGACCTTGATGTTTCGTTACAAAACGATATTGGGAGATCGGCTTGCATCTCGCAAAGAAGCCACCCAAGCCACGGAAGTAACGATAAAACTGGATGTATTGAATCGGATGACGGAACTACTTGGGATGCCCAAAAGTTACAAGGTAGCCGGATAAATCAGCCAGGACCTAGCGTCCTAGATGCTTCACGAGGAATTGCGCAACAAAGCCATTGGGAGCAGCCAATTTGTCACTCATGAAAAAGGTTGCGCTTGGGGTTCTCTCTCGAGACAAGACAACCAAAAAGGGAAAAGCGACAAAACAAACGAAAGCGGTAAGATCTTCTATCCTACAGAGAGCACCTTTTGAAAAATTGTTTTTAATGTTCGGCCACCTGTTGCAGATGTTCTCGGCATTGCTTTGAAAAGAAGGCTTTGATAAAATTTTTGTCTTATGAAAAAGAAATACGATCCCTCGTCTATTGAAAAGAAGTGGCAGTCCATTTGGAAAGAAACGAAAACTTTCAAGGCAGTTATTGATCCGAAAAAGCCGAAATATTACATTCTCGACATGTTTCCCTATCCATCGGGAGCAGGGCTTCATGTGGGGCATGTGACGGGGTATACGGGTACCGATATCCTGGCCCGGTTTAAGCGGCAATGTGGATTCAATGTATTGCATCCGATGGGGTGGGATAGTTTTGGTCTTCCAGCGGAACAGTTTGCCATCCGAACGGGGGTTCATCCTTCCGTTTCGACCAAGGCCAATATTGATACCTACCGACGACAGCTCGAATCGCTTGGGTTTAGTTATGATTGGGATCGGGAGATTGCAACAAGCGATCCGACTTATTATAAATGGACCCAGTGGATCTTCACCAAACTTTTTGAGAAAGGGCTCGCCTATGAGGCGGAGATCAACGTCAATTTTTGCCCCGCTTTGGGAACAGTTCTTGCCAATGAAGAAGTGGAAAACGGGAAGTCCAAAGAAGGGGGGTATCCCGTTGAACGGCGCCCTTTAAAACAATGGATTCTTCGCATCACTGCCTATGCCGATCGCCTGCTTGAAGATCTCTCCCTTCTCGACTGGCCAGATCACTTAAAAAAGCTCCAAACCAACTGGATTGGCAAAAGTGAGGGAGTCACCATTTCTTTTATTGAGGAATCAACCAAAACCCCTCTTCCGATCTTCACTACGTGTCCAGATACGTTATTTGGGGTTTCTTTTGTTGTGATTGCGCCTGAGCATCCGCTGGTATCGCAGATTGTATCCCCCGGGCAAAAGGGAAAGGTTGACGCCTATTTAAAAGCAACTGCGGCAAAGACCGATCTGGATCGAACAGATCTGGCTAAAGAGCAAACAGGGGTTTGGACAGGTAGCTATGCTATCCACCCGATCACCGAGAAAAAAATTCCGATCTGGATCGCTGATTATGTCCTCATGGGCTATGGCTCAGGGGCCGTGATGGGTGTTCCTGCTCACGATGAGCGCGATTTTGCATTTGCTCAAACGTACCATCTTCCCATTCTCCCTGTAAAAAATCCGGTTGCCGAAGAGGTGCGGGAGGCTGTTTTATCAGGAAAGATGTGTTGGACGGGTGAGGGGCTTTCGATCCACAGTTCCCATAGGAATTTTTCGATCAACGACCTAACGATTTTTGCTTCTCGGGATAAAATTTCCGATTATTTGGAACAAGAGGGGAAAGGGAAGCGAACAGTGCACTATAAATTGCGCGACTGGCTTTTTTCTCGCCAGCGGTATTGGGGTGAGCCGATTCCGATTCTCCATTTTCCTGATGGTTCGATGCGCCCTTTAACTCTCGATGAGCTTCCTTTAGTTCCTCCTGCTCTTGATGACTACAAACCGGCGGCTTCAGGACAAAGTCCACTGGCTAAGGTCCGCTCGTGGGTTGAAGTCGTCGACCCAAAAACGAAAAGAATCGCTCTCCGAGAGACCAATACGATGCCCCAATGGGCCGGCTCCTGTTGGTATTATCTCCGCTTTTGCGATCCACTAAATGCCCAAGAGGCATGGTCGGAAGCTGCAGAAAAGTATTGGATGCCAGTGGACCTTTATGTAGGGGGCGTTGAGCATGCCGTATTACATCTGTTATACGCCCGATTTTGGCATAAAGTGCTCTATGACATGGGGCTCGTCCATACCAAAGAGCCGTTCATGACGCTTCGCAATCAAGGCCTTGTCACGTCTCGCTCTTACAAAATGCAAGGGGGAGGGTATGTCTCTCCTGATGCTGTAGAAGAAAAAAATGGGCAATATTATGCGGTGAAGACGGGTGAAGAGCTCATTTCACAGATCGACAAGATGTCGAAATCAAAACTCAACGGCGTTTCCCCTGATGAGATCATCGAAGAGTTTGGTGCCGACGCTCTGCGCCTTTACGAGATGTTCATGGGTCCTTTTGATCGGGAAAAAGTATGGAGTACCGATGCCGTGACTGGGTGCAAACGCTTTTTAAACCGTTTCTTCGATATGATTCATAGCGATAAGGTGGTTGAGGAAGAAAATCTTCCAGCCCTGAAACTCACCCATCGACTCGTCAATACGGTCGTTAAAGATATTGAGACCTTCCAATTCAATACAGCTATTTCCAGCATGATGGAGTTTCTCAACGCCTTTATTCCCCTTCCCGCCTATCCTCGATCTTGCTTGAAAAGTGCCGTGCAAATGCTCTACCCCTTTGCGCCCCACATTGCTGAAGAACTTTGGGAAGATCTCGGGATGAAAGAGCCTCTCACCTTTGCCAAACTCCCCGATGTAAACCCACAATATCTCGTCGATGATGTGGCCACTTACGTGATCCAGATCAATGGAAAACTCAGAGGTAGGTTTGAACTCCCAATGAATAAAACTGAAGAAGAGCTGCTAGCTCTTGTGAGGAATCATTCCGATGTGAATAAGCATCTAGGAAAAGAGATTGTGAAGACGGTTTTTATCCCGAATAAATTATTGAATATTGTGACCCGTGATTGAGCGCTGCGTTTATAACGTTGCCCTCCTACTCTATTTGCTCTTCAGTTTGCCCAAAATAGGATGGGAAAGAGTTCGAGGTAAGCGCCATCCCTCTTTGATGCAGAGGCTTGGATTTTTTTTACCATCTCCTCGAGGTCCAACCATTTGGCTCCATGCTGTCTCGGTCGGAGAAGTGAAAGCGGCTTCCCCCTTTTTCTTGGCCTTAAAAGAAACGTTTCCAGGCCACTGGTTTTGTCTCACTACCACGACCCAGACGGGCTACGAAGAGGCGAGACGCTCCTTGCCAGGGCTTGATGCCACTCTTTTTTCACCCATCGATTTTTCCTTTGTTTCTCGCCGTTTTGTGAAGAAGATAGCCCCTCAGCTCTTTTTTTTAGTTGAGACCGATTTTTGGCCGCAACTGCTCGCAGCACTCCAAAAAGAAGGTACCCAATCTTTTCTCATCAGCGGTAAATATTCAGCAAGAGCCGCATCTCGCTGGAAGTGGTTTCCTCATGTAGCGCGCACCCTTTTTTCTCGATTTGATCTACTTTGTATGCAAACCGAAGAGTACGCCGATCGAATCAGCCCCTTTGTTGCCGATCGAAATAAAGTGTGCGTGACCGGCAATCTGAAATTTGATCTCAAATCTAAAGAGGTTAGAGAATTATCCTTGCCAGGAACCTGGATCTCCCTGAGTTGTACCCACGCTCCTGAAGAATCCTTGCTTCTCGATCTTCTTAAGGGAGAGCCATGGCATCTTTTTTTAGCCCCGCGCCATCCCGAGCGATTTGAAGAGGTGGCGCTATTGTTGACAAATAAGAAAATCCCCTTTATCCGCTGGAAAGATCTTTCTTTATTCAAAGGAGAGAAAGTCGTTTTAGTCGATAGTATGGGCGAGCTTGCCTCTTGTTATCGGAGAAGCTCTCTTGCGATTATGGGAGGCAGCTTTGTTCCCGGCATTGGTGGACATAATCTCTTAGAGCCATCGCTTTACGGCTGTCCTCCCCTCTTTGGTCCCTATTTTTTTGGCCAAAAGCAGATGGCTCAAAACATTTTGAAAGCAAAGGCTGGGAGGCAGGCTTCCCTCGATAACCTCATCTTGGTCATCCACGAGATGCTTGACGATCAAAGAGAGCTTAAGGATCGATCTCTTCAACTGGTGTCTGATTTGTCCGGGGTTGTAAAGACCACAATCGCTGCGTTATCGCATGTATTTGGGGCTCGAAAGAAGGGAATTCTAGAAGTATTTTTAGGATAAGATTTCCATTTTTTGTAATGGTGGCGTCCGAAGGAGTACGTGTTCGAGTGAGGGTGCAAAGAGATTTAGCTTGAGCAACTCTTCCTACTTCAAGCAATTCTAGAATGAGAGACAAAAGCTTTCCGAAGTCCAAATTTGATGCGTCTCTTTGCATGGAAAAAATTTCAAAAGCCAAAGTAAAAATACGTACAGCCTCTTGGTAGTTTCTTTTCTTTTTTAGATTTTTCCCCATTTGGATCATGATATAGCCCGACTTTGCAGTCGGACGGAAATGGAAATAGGGGACAGGCTGGAGCTCTGCATCGCCACTAGAGAGTAGAGAGCGGATCTCACAAGGTTCGAGATGCGGTAGATTCTGATATTCGGGAATCTGGGGAGGACGACCTGTGGCAGAAAGAAGCGACATAACACCTTTTTAGGAAGAGATTCTAATATGTTTCCTTCTAACAATCAAAGATATAAGAATTTATTCATGAAAAAAGTTGGCAAGAAAATCGAGAGCATGGTAGTCTTTTGTTTTTCTTATCGCGGGGTGGAGCAGTGGTTAGCTCGTTGGGCTCATAACCCAAAGGCCGTAGGTTCGAGTCCTACCCCCGCTATTTTTCCCCTCGTTCCATTGGCGGTATAGCTCAGTTGGTAGAGCAGCGGGATCATAATCCGTTTGTCGCTGGTTCGAGTCCGGCTACCGTCATTACCCATAACATATTGAAGTCAGTGCGATAGTATCCGATCTGATTTGGATGTCTGATTCAATCGCTTTTCGAAGTCTTTGCTTTTTTGCTGAGTTAGGGGTCTTAGGAAATCGACAGAGAGATTCCTCAAGGAACTTGTCTCTCGCTTATACCGAAAATGATTCAAAAGTCGGCTTTTTGGCCGGCGTGAAAGCTGCCGATAAATCGCTTGAATTAAGGTGGAGGTAGTATTGAGGAAAATACATAGTGTAATTGCGCTTGTTTTTAAGTGGAATCGTGCCCAGGGTCTAAAAAAGGCTTACTCCAAAAACGGAGTATCGTACGATCTCCAAATATACTCGTTCCACTCCAAAATTGCCCAAGAAAACCGAATTTAAAGCATCAAATTTTCAATAAAAAATTGGGGTTAATATTAATTCAATATTGACCCCAATTTTTTTATTGGAAATTTGATAGCTTTAAATCGGCTTGCTTGGGCCATTTTGGAGTGGAACGAGTATATACTCGTTCCACTCCAAAGCCTCAAAAACAGGAGTTAGCCATGCGCCATTATGTATGTAGGACTAGACGTTTCTTTAGAAACAATTTCGATATGTATCCTTACGAAAATTTTGCGCTTGCTGTTTTTTCTGCATATGTGTTCAAAATAAAGATATGAAAAAATTTGCAGATATTCAAAAACTTCTCGGGCCTCATGCTGAGTCCCTACTTCACCATAAATGTACTACGGTATTGAAAGAAAAATTGCACTTACCAGGTCCCGATTGGATCGATCGGATTTTTGGAATCAGTGATCGAAATATTCGCGTTCTTCGCTCTCTACAAGCTCTTTTTGGATCGGGAAGGCTCTCGCACACAGGCTACTTGTCCATTTTGCCGGTCGATCAAGGTATTGAGCATACAGCCGGAGCTTCCTTTGCACCCAATCCCGATTATTTTGATTCTGAAAATATCGTTCGTCTCGCAATCGAAGGAGGGTGTAATGGTGTGGCGACCACTCTAGGCGCTCTCGGAAGTGTGGCAAGAAAGTACGCTCACAAAATCCCTCTTATCTTGAAGATCAACCACAATGAACTCTTGTCTTTTCCCAATACGTATGATCAGACTCTTTTCGCCTCCGTGAAGCAAGGATATGAAATGGGGTGTGTAGCCATTGGGGCTACCATTTATTTTGGTTCACCTGAAAGCCGTAGGCAGCTTACCGAGATCAGCCACGCGTTTGCCTTGGCTCATGAACTGGGGATGGCAACGATTCTTTGGTGCTATTTGCGCAATGGGGCATTCAAGACGACTGATAAAGATTACCATGAGTCTGCCGATCTAACAGGTCAGGCCAATCACTTAGGAGTGACAATTGGCGCCGATATCATCAAACAAAAACTGCCTGCCTGCAACGGGGGGTTTAAAGCGCTCAAATTCGGAAAGTTTTCGGAGAAGATGTATTCATCTCTTTGCTCGGATCATCCCATTGATCTTACGAGATATCAGGTAGTGAATAATTACATGGGGCGGATGGGTTTGATCAACTCGGGCGGCCCGTCCGGTGAAAACGATCTCCAAGAGGCTGCGATCACTGCGGTGATCAATAAGCGAGCCGGTGGCATGGGGCTTATCTCGGGAAGGAAGGCGTTTCAAAAACCTCTTCGAGAGGGGATTGAGCTTCTTCATACGATCCAAGATGTCTATCTAGCTTCTGAAATCTCGATTGCTTAAAAGAGCAAAAATCTCGGAGCGGAAACCTCTAGGCTTCGAGGATGAGTTTCTTCTCTTGGAATTGTTTGTTCAGAGTCCTGACAGAGAAGATCCAGAAGATCACTGTGCAGGCAATGAGCGGAATTAAGAAGTGGGTGATCGATAAGACTGATCCTGTTCCTGCGAGCTGAATCAGAGCGATCTGGACCCACGAAGCGCCTGACTTACCCAAGCGCGCGCCTACGACGTCGATCGCTGCCTTTCCTTTAACTTTCGATTCCATATCTAAAGGAATATAGGCCATCTCTTTTGTTGAATCAAAGAGGACGTATTTCATTACTTTTGTCGAGACGTTCTGGAAGGCGCCAAAAAGGACAATCATCCCGAGAGGGGAGAGGTTGAACAAGCCCGTAAAGGGGGAAAGCCAAGAAGGGTTGAGGCAAAGAGTGAGGAAGGTGAGGCTGCTCACTCCGATCACGATAGGGGGCATTTGAGCGCAGAAGTGCCACCCGAGAGAACGGATCAAAATGCCCCCGGCAAAAAGAGTGATGAAGAAGGAACAAAATCCTACCCAAGAGCTCACTGTAGCTGTCGCTGCTTGATAGGCCCCTGTCTCTGGATGGAGGAGTTTGAGGTTGGCTTTCCAGGTCACTTCGGTGAGATTCATCGTAAGACCATAGGCGACGACCATCACGGCAATGCACCGTAAATAAGGGGATCGGATAATGAATTTAATGCTTTGAAAGAGAGAGAGCTTAGTTTTTGTGTCGCTTGCTTCTTGGGGTTGGTAAAGTCTTTCATCATTTTTCAAAATCTTTCTTGTCAGGAGGAAGTGGATCCCCATGATCATCAAACCGAAGAAGAGAACGATGCCGACAAGACTTTGTAGAGCCAATGAAAAATGTTCTCCAATAAACCTGCCGGTAAAGTAGCAGACAAGCGGGCCTGTGAACATCTGGGCCATATCGCCTCCTGCAATGAGAAGATTGTAACTTCTCTTCGCTTCGTTGAAATTGCAAATATGATTGACAAAACCCCAGAAGAGCAAAAAGATCACGATCCCACCCCAAAGTTCAGCCACTACAAAGAAGATCGACTGGACCCAGTTGCGATAGATTGCCACCCAGTGGCTATTTTGGGGCCCTAGCTTTTCAAGGAGCCAGTCAGCGGATGCGTGAGGAGACAGGGTGTCAATATGGGGGTAGAGGACAAATCCGTAAAGGGCGATGAACCCCATGAAGAAGGTGATGATGGCGTAGAAAAGAACTGACCTGCGAAAGGTGTTAGTGAGTTTAGAATAGAGCATAGTGGCTCCCAGAGCAATCGGGAGGACAATCCATCCTTTGAGGATCGGAATGACCTCAGCCCCAGAGCCTTTCGCGGTGACGACAAAGGCATCCTTCATCGTCGTCAAAACCCCGTAGGTGAACGAGATGAAGAATTTCATGAAAATCAAAGGGAGAATCTTTTTGAGCTCGTAAGCTTTGATCGGCCAAAGGCGGTTACGCCACTTGGCAAAGGAAGATGACTCCCCATGGGATGCCATTCGAAATTCCACTCTCTTTTCCGGAGGAGGTTATACACAATAGGGGAGTTGTTTGTCTAGAGAAGAAATTGTCAAACTCTATTTGAAGGTGGCCTTGCCTCTGATTTGCAAAGAATCCAATTGGTTTTCTTATGCTACTTTGGATGGGGAGTATAAGACCTTTTCAGAAAACCTTCAAAAAATATATAATTTCTCTCTATGAATCAACCTGTTACCGGTACAGTAAAAATTTCTCCTGATGTTGTTTGGCGAGCCTGGCAGCAATCGCAATCTCTTCGAGGGGGAACAACGATTACAAATGGTGCCAAGGGATTTCTTCAAGGCAACGGAAATAAAAAAATCGCTTACAAAATCATCGATGTGATTCCCGGTAAAACATTTTCCCTCGTCTGTGGATCGAGATGGATTCGGATTGTCTTCATTCACAAGGTGGTCCCTTTAGGTAGCGGATCGCAAATTGAATACAATTTTCGGATTGAAGGGTTTTGGGGCTGGGCTGTCCGATGGGTCTTGAATCATTCTATCCGGGCCAATCTATCAGCCGCTTTGCAAGATTTTGTGTCAAAAATCGGCTGAGTAGGCTATCCGGATTATGGGAGCTTTGTAGAGGGAGTTTCCTGGAAGGAATCCTTTTGTCTTATAGCCAAATTCGCCTTTGAATTGGATGAAAGGGCTGCGCTGATAAGAGGCGATAAAAGAGAGGGCTCCTCCCCACTTCTTTGCTCTTTGTTCGGAGAGTGAGTAAAGGGGATTGTTTCGATCGGGGGGATCTCTAAGGTTGATCTCTGTGATCGGGATATTCCCAGGAAAGAGAAGAAGTTTAGGTTGGAGCCAAAGATCCAATCGCGTTCCCAAGTTCCACTCTTGGGTCAAAGAAAACATGCGGGGAGCTAAAGCGCCTATCCCTTCATACGTATTGCCCGCGTGGGCTCCCATTTTCAGATAGAAGGAGACGATATTCTCTTTTTGGGCGAGGTAGTTGTCCCAAAAATATTCGGGACCAAATGGGGTAAGCCCCAGTTTTGCACCAAAGAGATAGCCCCAATCGTATATGCGAATCATTGGAATTGCCGTCTCTTTCCCTGAAGATAGATAATAAAAGGCAGAAAAGATTGCGTAGACAGTGAATGGGTCGATGAAGGTGATGGTGTCGAGAGCCCTCAGACGAGAAATGGTCATTTTTTTCTCGGGGTAAGTGAGGTTGAGCATTGTCACATAGTCCACAAGGTCGTGTCCATCATTGAGATCATCATCAAGACTCTCCTCTCCGTAAAAAAAGAGTGCGTAGCGGCTGTAGAGATAGAGGATCGATTGTCTTGGATCGATGATCTCTGATCCGAGCCATTTCTCTTTTGTGAGCTCCGATAAAATGAGCTGTCCTTCTATTCCGGCGATCGAAATCGATGACAAATCGGTTGTCGATGTGGTGTCTGCATTGAAGCGGCCGTGGGTCACTGCATCCCCTGATCCATAGGGAGGCGGGGCACTAAAACCATAGCCTACAACAACTGTAGAATGATCGTCTTGAAACCGATACCCGTGCCCAAAGACCTCGTGCTGAACAACGCTGGTAAAGATCGACAATGGAAAGTAGATCAGGGTCATTTCGGCAAGGCGATAGGCTCTTGCAGCTATCGATTCGGTGTAGATCATAGGCATTTTGCTTTCGATAGCGGTGAGCCCTTTTTCAAAGAGGCGAAAAGCAAAAAGAAGATCTTCTCCCCCAGCGTAAGGAGACATATTGATATCCCATTCGAGCGCGTTGTTTTGAGGTTTCAAAAGTTCAAAGGGAGGGGGCGGTGCAGGTTCATCTAAAGTAGGGGAGAGGGGAACTTGGGCAGACAAAGTCGCGATCAGGATGAGGAGAGACCATTTCATAGAGGAGTATTTTCTTGACTTTGTACATTTTTTGAACGAGCAAAAAATGTACAAAGTCGAGAGTTTATCAGAACCTCTTGTTTTAAACCATTTGAAAAAGAATCTTGGTTTCAGGTATGTAATTTCTCCTAGATGAGATGCACAAGTTATTGTACGGCGGTCGGCTATGATATTCCCCGCCTTTTTCAGTTCTTACAGGTGACAGGAACTTCCCAGCTCTATCGCGATGTGATCCACAGCCAGCCGAAAGACGATAAAGGGGTTAAACGGGATATCTTTTATTTCCCTTATGGAGTAGTCGTTTTTTGGGGGTTCTCTGAAACAGAAGAGATGGAGCTATTGGGTCTTCTTAAAAAATTCGAAAGAGAGCCTTTATCGAAGTTTGAGGTCGATGCATTCGGATTTTCTTATGGGAACAAGATGAAAATCGATACGGATGAAATCGTCTTGCATAAAAAAGAAGGGCTTCTCAAGCTATCGATCTCGTACGCGATTGGTCAATCCGTTAAGTTGACCGTCTTTGAAGAGACAATTGCCAAAACTGTGGAATCGAGTAAAAAGTTTCCTAAAGATCTTGCTCTCAAGGGAAAAATCTCTCTTTCTCGTAAAGAAACTTCTCAAAAAATGGGAGAGCTCTTCTTAGAGAGAAATTACATCAATCTCCACACTGAGATTCTCGATACCCCAGAATTCTTCTGGGAACACTCCGAACTCGAGCCGTTTTACCGGCGAGTGATTCACTATCTCGATGTGGGTAAACGGGTTGAGCTATTGAATCGACGCCTCAACCTCATGCATGAGCTCTTCGAAATCCTCGGCAACGAGATCAATCATCAAAAAACATCACGACTGGAGATAACAATTATCATACTCATTGTAATTGAGGTTGTTATTGCTCTTTTAAGGGATTTATTTCACTTAATTTGATTTACAATCAATTTATTTTGTGATAAATCCTAATTATGGGTGGGAGATCGCTTCTGCCCGAACAGAAGGAGAGAGTTCATGAGTGATTTTTACCGAATGTTTGTTGCGCAATTGAAAGAGATCTATAGCGCTGAAAAGCAAGAGATTCACCTATTTCCTGAAATGATCCAGGCGGCGAAGTCTGGGGAATTGAAAAAATGGTTGAAAATCCATTTTGAAGAGACGAAGAACCAGGTGAAAAGACTGGAACAAATCGGAAGCGAACTGAAAGAAAATTTGGGGGATGCTCAATGTGAGGCGATGAAAGGGCTTTTAAAAGAATGGATGCACGTAGTACAACCTCATTATCAAGATGATGTGCAAGACGCAGCGATCATTGCTTTCATTCAGAAGATAAAGCATTATGAAATCGCGTTATATGGATCTTTAAAAACATTTGCTAAACACCTCAAGAAAGACAAAATTGAGTCTTGGCTTAAAGAGTCGATTAAAGAGGAGTGGCAGATTGATAAGAAATTGACCGAGATTGCCGAAGGGCATCATATCGGAGACGGAATCAATTGCAAAGCGTGCAAGAAATCCGCTTAAATCACCATTCAATGGGGGTGTGGTTTCCACTACCCCCTTCTCAAGAGGTCTTATGCCAAAAGGAACTGTAAAGTGGTTCAATAAAGATAAAGGATTTGGGTTTATCGCTCCCGATGAAGGAACCCGAGATATTTACGTCCAAACTGCGAATGTCGATACCGATGACCATTCTTTAGAGGATGGACAAAGGGTTGTGTACGAAATTTCTCAAGGGAGAAAGGGTCCTGAAGCGACCCAAGTACGGCCTATTTAGAATTCCCTCTTTATACTCGTTCCACTCCAAAATGGCCCAAGAAGACCGAATTTAAAGCATCAAATTTTCAATAAAAAATTGGGGTTAATATTAATTCAATATTGACCCCAATTTTTTTATTGGAAATTTGATAGCTTTAAATCAGCTTGCTTGGGTCATTTTGGAGTGTATACAGGATCTGAGGCGAGGACTTCTTTCTCGCCCTCCGTTTTAGCGACTAAAATGGCGCAGCAACTGTCGCTAAAGACGTTGACTGTTGTTCTGCACATATCGAGAATTCGGTCGACGGCGATGAAGAGGCCGATTCCCTCAGGAGGGAGGCCGATGGTTTTAAGGATCACGAGGACGGCAACGAGGCTAGCTGACGGAATCCCAGCGACTCCCATCGAAGTAATGAGAGCCATCACAACGACGAGGAATTGGGTAGTAAGCGAGAGATCGATCCCATAGGCCTGAGCGACAAACATGGCGGCGACACATTCATAAAGGGCTGATCCCGACATGTTGATTGATGTTCCTAAAGGGACGACAAGGCTGCAAATCCGATTGGAGACTTTGGCTCTTTTTTCGACGCATTCGATAGTGATTGGAAGCGTAGCAGAAGAAGAGCTCGTCGAAAAGGCGGTGAGTAGGGCGGGACTCATTGCTTTGAAGTGGCGAATCGGCTTTACCTTTCCAATCCACATGAGAAGGAGGGGAAGGGCGATAAACATGAAGGTGACAAGGCCTAAAAGAACAGTGAGAAGGAAAAGGGAAACAGAGCCGAGAGATCGAATCCCGGTGGTCATGAACACCTTGGCCACAAGGCAGAAGACTCCAATGGGTAAGAACTTCATGATGATGTGGGTAAAACGGATCATCGCTTGGAAGAGCCCTTCAAAAAAACTTTTGAGGGTTGCCGAGGGGCCCGAGTCAATTTTCGAGATTGAGTAACCGAAGAGGAGACTAAAGAAAATAAGTCCGAGCATCTCTCCTTTAGAAAAAGCATTCACAATATTGGACGGGATGATCGACATCAAGGTAGAAAGGAGAGAGCTTCCAGATCCTTCCAGGCCGTGTGCTGGCATCTCAGAATGGGGAAGTTGTCCCATGCCAGGAGCAATGAGATTCACAAAAAAAAGACCAATCAAAATCGCGAGAAGACTAGTTCCGATGTAAAACCCGAACATCTTGGTGCCGAGTCGCTTAAAGTCTTCCTCTCCGCCAATTCTAGAGACTCCGATGATGATCGAGGAAGAGACGAGAGGGACGACGATGAGAGTCAAGGCATTGAGGAAAAGGCGCCCCAAGATATCGACCATTTCATAATACGTGATCCCGAAAAGGGCAGCTTTGTCTCCGACGAGGGATCCGAAGAGGATGGCCAAGAGGATTGCGATGAAAACCCCCCAGGGGCGCTTTTGTTTTTTCTTCATGAAACGTCTATTTTATCGATTGGGGGAGATCCTGCAAAGTGAATTTCATTCCGGGAGTAATTTTGTGTCGCTCAAACCAGTGTTGGGGCACTTCTAAGGCATATCGGGTCGCCTTTTCGCTGGGGTAGTCTTTGAGCCTGCTTGAGTCAGCTTTGGGGGGCTCCATGTGGGAGATTTGAGTGAGTCTTTTCTGTTCGTCGAAAAAACCGATCGAGAGGGGAATCTTCGTCTCTTTCATCCAAAAATGGACGATTTCGCTCTTGTCGAACACAAAAAGCATCCCCTCGTTTTCTCCCAAAGAATCTCGATGCATAAGCCCTCTCGCTCTTTTCATATCCGTATCGGCGATTTCTACATCGAGACAGGCCGCGCCGATGTGCAAAATAGTAGAAAGTAAAGTAGCAAAAAACATAAGATCCCATCTTATCATGAGATGGATTTTCCTCTGTATTGTTTCTTCCCTTTTTGCTGACAAAGTGATCGTTCCGAAGATTCATCCCATCTTCGAAAATCCTTGGCTCACCGGCCCTCTTTTAGCTCCAAGCAGTGTGGTTGTCCCCGCGGGCCATATCAATTATGAGCCCTATTTTTACGTCATTTCCAATACCGGTTCGTATAATCACAAAGGGAAGGTGGAGAAAGCAGAAACGCTTCTTGCAAACTCATTTCAACCCATTTTTCAGTTTGGTCTCACTTCTTGGATGGACATTCAGATTGCACCCATCATCGAGTATAACAAAATGGGAAACTCTGCCAAGTGGGTTTTTGGTGATTTCCCCATTCTTGTTGATTTCCAACTTTTTACCCCAAAACCGATGGGCGATTGGAGACCCTACATCAAGTTTTCTTTAGGAGAGATATTCCCCACAGGGAAATACAGAAATCTGGAAGCGAAAAAGAAGGGGACCGACAGCGCCGGCCTGGGGTCTTATCAAACTCTATTCAGTCTTGTCTTTGGCAAGTTGATCCACATTCGAGATATCCATTTCATGACGGCGCGACTTTTTCTTAAGTATACTTTGCCGAGCAGCACCCATCTCAAGGGGCTCAATGCCTATGGAGAAGGAAAGGGGACTGATGCCCATTTTTTCCCGTCTCAAACGTTTCAAGCCGATTTTGGGGTTGAATACACCCTTTCCGTCAATTGGGCGCTTGCTTGTGACTTCGTAGGCACTTGGGGGACGAAATCCCATTTTTCAGGCAAGAGCGGTTTAAACCCCGACGGATCTCGGGCGCCTCTTGGGTCGAAGGCTTCCGCTCAATATGCCTTAGCTCCGGCTATCGAGTACAACTGGAGTGACAATTTGGGTCTCATCGCCGGAAGCTGGTTTACCTTCGCAGGAAAAAACTCCAATCGATTTTGGGGTGGTGTTCTTGCTATTAACTATTACCAGTAAATATTACGTTATATTGTTTTTTAATTTATGCGCAATTAAACTACACATGAATTAAATGAGGTTCTTGGACATGAAAAAAGTATTTGGTATTGCGTTAGCTGCGGCTCTGTTATCGATTACAGCAGGTTTTGGCGTGGAACAGATCGGATCGCTAGCCATAGCAGAAGCAAGTCAACAAGGCTCTTATCTTTTAGGCAGCGATGCGATCGCTAAGATTCGAGACGATTATAGACAAGGGCGGTACAATTCTTTTTTTAAAGAGATGGATGCTTTTTACGACGATGCGGCCCAAGATCTTCCCTCAATCAGAGGGGGCCTCTCTGAAGACGATTTCGCAAAAATCCGAGAATTACGACAAGAGTTCGATCAAAAACTAAATGAAGCGCTCTTAAGTGCGGATTCAGCACTTTCTCAAAAAATCGTTTCTGCCATGCTATCTACTTCGGATGATCTCTTCCAAAGACTTCACCAAAAGGAGCCGGGAGAGGGAAAGAACAACGATGAAAACGCTTTGATTGCTCTCGACGTGGAATACCAATACAAAGCCCTTCACCTCGATCGTCCGTCTAATGAAGGCGATCCCCAAGAGATCCGGCAAAAACACTACGCTCTTAAAATGGAGCAGATGGATAAAATGCTTTTAGCTTCCCAATCGTTTGAAGATCAAGATCTCAAACAAGCAGTGCAAGCATACGGGGAAAATATCGATCAACATCTCTCTCACAGCTGGGACTTCAGAGATCTCTATACTCGTTCCACTCCAAAATGACCCAAGAAAACCGAATTTAAAGCATCAAAAGCTCTGACAACCAGTGTACTGAAAAAACGGATGTTTAATAACCTCTTCCATTGTCATCCACTGAGATTCATCGAGAGATAATAGATTGGTTAAAAGATCGGCAGCTAAAGGGTATTCAGAAAAACGGTCGTTAACTAATTGAAATAAAATTTTTTGATTCAAGTTAACCAAGTACCCAAAAGGATTTTTGATCTCCTTTCCTTCTAATTCAAGGATCTCCTTCTTCGCATCCTCATAAAGAGAGATCCCTGAAAGAATTTCGTAAGCTGTGGCTCCAAAAGCGAAGCAGTCTCTCGCTTTCGGAGATTCATTTTCCCCGCGAGGTCTGGGGGCTCGGTAACGGAGGTCTCCTTCCGATTTATCGGGAGGGTTACATCCAAATTCCTCTAACTCTTCGACAGTTGTGGGTATTTTTTGAGGAGCATGGTCTGTTGCTTTTCCCTTGCTCATCCAAGAACATTCGAAGTCGCTTAAACAAGGGGTTTTTTGATTGGTTACTAAAATATTTGAAGGTTTAATATCCCAATGAACAATATCGTTCTCGTGAAGATTGTAAATGGTTTTTGCTAAACTATTTAAGAATGATCTTTTTTCTTCAAAAGACATATTTGTATGAATCTCTTCATGTCGAGGAAAAACTTCATATATTTCAGATCGTCCATCTGGAGAGTAGGCAGATGAAAGCCCCTTCAACCGAAGAACCCCTTCAATCCCTTTCCTTTCGCAGAAAAGATAGATGAGTGCGGTTTGATTGATCTGATTCACTTGTTGAGAAGCTGTTGCTTTGGATAAGGACGTTATCCGAATCGCAAACGATCTTTCTGAAGAATTTGAGCTTGCGTTTCGACTCGATTCCGTTGCTTCCCATACAGGGTTTTTTCCATTTGAGATTTCCCTCTCAAAGGACCAACTTCCTTTTGTCGTTTCAACAACCGAGTTGATAGGAAAAAAGGTGGTAGGGGAGTTGGGGAAGGTGAAAGATGAATCAAGCGTCATATTGTAAAAATGCCCAGGACAGGACTCGAACCTGCATTACCTTTCGGCCCCAGAACCTAAATCTGGTGTGTCTACCAATTTCACCACCTGGGCATGCGAGAACGATTTTACAGTGAAGGTAAGCTTATCTGCAATGATCTTCTGACTCATAGACCGGATGAACCGAGAACCCGAGCTCTCGAATCCCAAAAATAAGCTTGGCAATTGGATCCCAAGGAGCTGCTTTGTCGATATGGAGAAGGATTTTTGTTTTCTCTTTGTCATGGGAAATCGCCCCGATTTCATATTCGTAGGAGAGCTCTTTTTGGACTGCTTCAACACTTTCCATCGAGTGTTTTTGGAATTCAGTGACCCATTGATAAGATCCTGTTTCTGTAATAGTTAAGTGAATTTGGGATGTTTGCTCCGACTGGATTTCATGGTCAAGAGGTCCTTTTTTTAGCTGGGCAAGCTGGATATCCGAGTCGTAGAGGGCTGTTCTTGAAATGGAAAGGGTAGCAAAGAGGGATAGCATCAAAAAGAGAAAATCGATCATCGGGGCAAAATTGAAGTTCTGCGCCGGCTTTAGCTCGTCATGAGGGATGAGGTCCATGATGCTCTATCTCGAATGAAGAGGGGTCAGCTTGAATCAAAGCACTCAAAACAACCGATTCATGTTCAAGAAGACCGAGCGTCTTGACAAGGCGGTATTTGAGTGTAGTGGAAAAAATCATGGCGCAAATGGCCACAACAAGTCCTGCGACAGTGGTCCCGACGGAGACGCCTAAGCCATCAAAAAGAGTATTGATGCTCTCGACCGATCGGTTGACATCATAAAAAGCATAAAACATCCCAATGACTGTTCCTAAGAGTCCTATCATCGGCGAAATGATTGCAATATCGTTTAAAATGGCAAGTCTCTGCCATAGGGGTGTGCCAATCCTTTTACCCTCCGACTTCATTGCATCGATCATCACTTGAGCCCCTAAATTGCGGGTGGTTAACCCTACCTGAATAAGAGAGGCAAGCGCCCCTTTTTGGGCATGGCAAAGAAGAAGGGCCTCTTGGTAGTGATTCTCTTCCAAAAGAGATTTGACGGGTTTAAGAAATTGGAGAGGTAGCATCTCTTTGGCTCGGATGGTCAATAGGCTGTAGATCCAGATCGCAAGAGAGGCGATCGACAGGAGGGAAAGACAGGAATAGATGAGAGGGGAGGAGATAAATACTTTCTTGAAATCGATCAGCTGAGGCGTATTTGCTAGAATGAACGGAAATGTGTGCATAAAAAACCTTTTCTCCACCATACCAATCCTTTATCGAATAATGCAAATAGTATAGAATTTTCCCTATGAAAACGGCCTCCGATTTAAGAATCCCCTTCGCTTGGAAAGATCGCCATCCGGTCCTTTTAGAGAGGTGTTTGTATATTCCCAATTTTTATGCTGACCATGCGAAATGGATCCCTAGCTCTTGGTCGGATCGGGAGTTTTTTGGCAATGAAGCTCCTGTAGTGATCGAATATTGCAGTGGGAATGGGCAATGGATTTGCAATCGAGCGAAGACAATGCCTCACATCAACTTCGTTGCGGTCGAAAAGCGATTCGATCGAGCGAGAAAAATATGGGCTTGCTTGCAAAGAGAGGCCATACCCAATCTCTTTGTGGTGTGTGGAGAGGCGGTCATTTTCTCAAAACATTACGTCCCACCGATTTCAATCTCTGAGGTGTTCATCAATTTCCCCGATCCTTGGCCCAAATTGCGCCATGCGAAACATCGCCTTGTCGCGCCCCCATTCATCGCCGCTTTGGATAAAGTGCTTAAAAGGGGTGGGAAAGCTACTTTTACAACAGATGATCGTCCTTACCTAGATCTGATGCTCGAGATTCTCCTTTTAGAAAAAGGGTGGAAGCCCCTTTTGGAAAAACCTTATTTTGCTACCAACTGGGCCGATTTTGGTTCCTCTTATTTTTGCGATTTATGGCAAAAGAAAGGGCGAACCATTTATCATCTCCCGTTCGAGGTGAGTCGATGATTGCTTTTTCTGGAAAGCCTTCCGATTCTTTAGTTTGGGATGTTAAACCGTTCCATGAAGGCGATTCTTTCTTTGTTCGGTTAGATCTCGGACTAGAAGAATCCTATTTCCCGATCGACGATGAAATGCATTTTCAGGCTCTTTCTCTTGCCTGCGCCCAATTTACTCAAGAGATTTGGTCTCATTACAAAGAAAAAATCAAAGGATTGATTTTGTACAGCGGATCTGCAGACTTCAGCAGAACCTTCAATTGGACTGAGAAACAAAAGCAAAATTGGGAGTCTTGGATCCAGGGAAGGGCCGATCTACCAGAAAAACACTTGCGCCGCCTTTTCTGTTTAGAGACCTTCGCCTATTACTTTCAGATGCTTTCGTACCGACTTCCCGATGAGATGCCCCTCTTCTTGCAGTTGGATTTGACTGCTATTTCCTCCCTCGCAGAAAGGCATCACCTCCTTTCTCGAGAGCGATTTGAACATTTTCAGGTTGCTTCGCGTGGATTGGCTCCGACCTATGGGTGGGTGTGGACAGAAGTTGGACTGGAACGCCCTTCATTGCCGCCATCTGCCTTTTGCTTTCCTCTCGACAAGGAATGTACAAAGGAAATTCTTGAAAGGGCTGACAGGAAAATGGGCTCTTTTACGGAACCATTCCGAGTAGTGTATGAGTCATTTTTAACCGAGGAATGGGACGAGGTAAGTGATCTCTATATTCTGGATGGGACAATGAGTCCACAAGGGAAAAGAAAGCTGAAGGGATTCGAGGCTGCTGGAGGAAGAATAAAATTCGGGGCAGAGGGATTTGAACCCCCGGCCTACTGGTCCCAAACCAGTCGCGCTAGCCAAACTGCGCTATGCCCCGATTGAAGAAGAAGGAATTCTACTCGATTGCCCTCTTTTCAGACAATCTGTTTGATTCTTTTTTTTCATTTTCTTACGATCCATTTCGTGGAGCCTTAAAATGTTTGAAGAATGAGGCTCATCGAATGTTCCATCGATTCAATGGATTACTTGCAGATCTTAGCCGTACTGAGAGAGACTGGCTTGTTGACAAAGAGATGAAATCGTCGAAGCTCCTTCCCCGACCGGCAATCGATCTCCTTCTCAAAAAAAGAAGGAGTTGAAGAATTTAGAAGCCTAAGTGATTATACCGCAGGACACCTGCAAAGTCGCCTCATAACCCTCTCATCAGCGCTAAAGTCCACTTAGGTCTGCTAAGTAACTGAGCACTCCATTTCGGCATACTTTCTTCTTTCCACCCCAGTTTCTCGGCCAATGTTCTGACAATATTCA
>DAIDIZ010000022.1 GCA_027451585.1 Chlamydiota bacterium | reverse complement strand
ATATACGACGGCATCACCCTTTTTGGCCTCCTCTAGGGCTGGCTCCAGGCTTTTTTTTAAACTCCTCCTGTTTTACAGGGTCAGCTTTGGCAGGGATTCCTGCCACTTTCCTTGGTTCCATGCCAATCTTGTGTAGAAACTTGAAGTGGACCCCAAAAACTGGACAGGTCAGTTAGTTTGCTTCATGCTTTAAACATACTAAGCATTGAGGTGGTCTGAAGAAATCCCGGGAGGTCTCATTGGCTCAATGCAAGGCATAGAATCTAGTGGATGCTCCTCTCCATCTGAGACAGTCGAAAAAGATGGCATCAGATACTCTGCAATGAACGCAAGAAACAACTATCCTCATATCACAATTTCTCAAAGAATAGCAGAGTCTATCACTATATATCCTCGACCAAGAAGTCTATATTTGACCGATTCTTAACCGGTCTTTTTTTTGAGCTTTTTCCCTGTCTGATTGATCGGTGCGCTTCTCGCGTTGAGATCAATCCAAATAGGAGATCCCCACGCCATGTGCCCATCTTTTTGCTTCACTCGGAGGTAGTAGTAGGCAAAGGGAGCTTTTTCTTTGTTGGGTTCCAAGGCGATTTGGCTCAATGGGTCGGTGTCATCGAGAGTCAGCTCAAATTTCTCCTCTTTCACATCGAATGATTGGAAGACTTTACCGTTTCGGATGAGAACGACTTCTTCTAGAGGAGAGGTTCCGATGGCGTAAAGGACGATATATCGGTTGAATTCGAGTCCGGGGCGTGTTTTTGTATCGAGCTCAGAGCCCATCCCATGGCCTGCAATCTCGAGACCTAGCACGATCCTCTCTCCTGTTGTAGCGTAGCAGGAACGAGCTTGGAGCGCTTCAATGAGGGAGGCTCTATTGTGTTCCTTCGCCAGAATTGCGGTGAGTCCAGGATTGTAATGGGCTTGTCCGGGAGAGGAGAACTTGGCGTAGTAGCTCCGATGATCATCGCCTCCCGCGACAAAACCAAAGCGGTGTCCTTGGTTTAACGCTTTGATGAGCGAACCTTCGCCATTTTCATTGACTCCCTGTTTCCCTCCAGAAATGGGATAGCGGTTCCCTTCTTTAGCGAGGCACTCAGAAGAGCCCCAAGCGTTGTAGATTTCGACTACTTTTTCAAACTCGGGATTGAAATCGGCAAACTGATAGCTTGTCTCTTTTCCCATAGATAAAATGGGAATCGCTACCATCTCTTTCGGATTGTTTGTCTTGAATATTTTCTTAAGGGAGTTATTCTTTGAATCTTTTTTACGCAGGATCGGTTTACTATCCTTTGAATAAATGAATTGTCGGAGGCCTTCTTCTCCAGGCTCTCCCATCCATTGAAATCCTTGGAACGCGACAAACCGGTCCTCTTCATTGAATTCCGCCACTTGGGTGGCGATCGCTTTCCACATCTCATTCGGAGTCTCTTCTTCATTTTCAAAGGAGGAGGTGGCGAAAAACTGGAGGGCTCGGTCATCTCGGACGTAGCGAAAAAGAGCTTCTACGTGATCTGTCGATTTGAATCGATCCGGTTCCCCGTGGAGAGATCCCCAGAAAAGGCTTAAACCTGGCTGCGCAAGGCATTTAATGGGCGCGGAAAAAAAGAGTTCTTTTGTTTTAAGGTTTCTCAGCTGGATCCGGTAGATGCCCGGCTCATTGAAATAGAGGTTGGGCAGAGCGATGAATCCAGTTTCAGGAACGAACAATTTCCAGTTCAAATTTTCCCTTAAGTGTTCATAGGAAAGATCGATCAAAGTTCCTTCTGGAGCGTTCGAAGTGAGGTTGCCAAACATATCTTCGAATCGAACGATCACATCAAAGCGTTTGTTTCTGTTGACGAGCGATGGGGCAATGATCCGGATGTTTTTCAGGAGGTTGCCGCGCACATCGAGATGGAAAGTCTCGCTTTCCTTATATTCACCCTTTCCTTTGGGATCAATGTAAAGGGAGAAGGGGCGCTTCCGTTGGGTTGTTTTTTGGCATGTATTTCCTAAAGAGGCGTCATCACCGTTGGGAGATCCGAGATGAATGGTGAGATGATCGCTTGGCTTGAGATCGATCGGAAGAGTGAACTCATAGGAGGTCGTTTTCTTTTGAGGATGTTGCACCTCAATGGCTCCAAAGGTTTTCTCTTCGGCTTCAGCCCAAATGAGGTTCCCTTTCTTCTTGAGATTTGTCTCGGGCAGTTGCCAGTCCAGAGGTGAACCGGTGCTGTCGAGGTCAAAACGGAGCTTAGTGCCTTTGGGAAGGTGGTTAGCTGTGGTGTAGATGAATTTCCAGTGACTGGTATCTCCAGCAAGGGCGACATTGGGTTCACAGTAGCAAATCGATCGACGCATGAGGCTCCTTTGAAATCGTTCTTATTTTGCCGAAGAGGGGAGATTCTGTCGAGGTTGAAGTTTGATTTTTTTGATTGCCCGCTCATTGGAGGAGACCACTTCCAGCTCAAATTCATCATGGGATAGGCGCCATCCTTTGGCTGGGATAGTCCCCGCGTAGTGGTAGACGTAGCCACCAAGAGTTTCGTACTCGGGGTGTGTCGGGATCTTGATGCCGATTTGGTCGGCGATATCGAGAAGGGTCATTTTGGCATCGATGATCCACCCGCCTCCAGGAATTTGCCAGAAAGGGTGTTCTTCATCGATATCGTACTCATCTTCGATTTCACCAACAAGTTCTTCAAGGATATCCTCAATGGTAACGATTCCCTCAGTTCCCCCATACTCATCGACGATAATGGCCATGTGAATCTGTTTGCTCCGGAATTCTTGGAGAAGTTGGGAGACTTTTTTGTTTTCAGGGGCATAGAGAACGGGTTTTGCGATTGTCTCAATCGCCTCTTCGAGAGTTTGCTGCGAAGCGGTGTAACATTTCAAAAGGTCTTTATAGAGGACGACTCCTACAATGTGGTCGAGAGTGTCTTTGTAGATAGGAATCCTACTATAGCCTTCTTGCAGGGCGAGACGAGTCGCCTCTCGAATTGGAGTGTCCGAACTTAAACTAAAGAGATCTACTCTGGGGACCATGATTTCGTTTGCAACACGCTCTTTAAAATTGACAAACGAATGAATGAGTTTTTGATCGGCTGTATCGAGATGGTAGCTCAATTCTGACTCGCGGATGATCTCTCGTAATTTGCCTCGTTCTTTTGAGTCGAGAGAGCGGTTAGAGGAAGCGAGGGGGCCTTTCCAGAATCGAAAGAGGATGATTGTGAGAGGGAAGAGAGCGAGGGTGTACAAGAACGACGGGAGGAGGAAAATCCGAAAGAGGGAGGGACTGAAACGAGAGGAGAGAAAGAGAAGGGATAAGGTAAGTAAGAGAAAGAGACCTAAGATCGCAAGAGGAAGGGGCCAATTCGGGATTGGAATCCAGAGAAAAGCAGACAGAGTATAGGCAATCAGATAAATCTGCTGACTGAACGAGAAGGACAAAAATAAGGTATCCCATTGCCGTTTCGGATAGATCCATTGTAAGAGGGGGAAGAAAAAGGGATAAGACTCGTGGATGATCTCTTTTGCTCTGAATCGCCCAAGATGGGTAAGGGTTTGCATGGAGAGAAAAAGGGAAAGGGCTCCGATCAGAAAAAATAGGGGGATAAAAAGAAGAAAGCTCATTTCTTTCCTATATTACAGAACACTTTCTTTAAATTAAATCATCTGCCAATTTTTCTTCCCAAATGTCATCAGGAAATAAGTCCTCGAACTTCCGGAAATGACTTAAAAGCCGGTTTTTTGGCCAGGACACCTGCAAAGTCGCCTCATAACCCTCTCATCAGCGCTAAAGTCCACTTAGGTCTGCTAAGTAACTGAGCACTCCATTTCGGCATACTTTCTTCTTTCCACCCCAGTTTCTCGGCCAATGTTCTGACAATATTCA
>DAIDIZ010000021.1 GCA_027451585.1 Chlamydiota bacterium | reverse complement strand
CAAGAAAACCGAATTTAAAGCATCAAATTTTCAATAAAAAATTGGGGTTAATATTAATTCAATATTGACCCCAATTTTTTATTGGAAATTTGATAGCTTTAAATCGGCTTGCTTGGGCCATTTTGGAGTGGAACGAGTATAAACCGGTGAGGATGTTGAAACTGCCTGGTTAGGGATTCCCTCCTACTCTTTGAGGGCTCTTTCGATGGAGCGCTGGTCTTCTCTTTCTTTGAGAGCAGCTCTTTTGTCGTAGCTTTTCTTGCCCTTAGCAACCGCGATCTTCACTTTGGCGATCCCTTTTTTGTTGAGGTAGATCCCAAGGGGAATCAGAGCTAACCCTTTTTCTACGACGATTTTTCGGATTTTCTCGATCTCTTTCTTATGCATGAGGAGTTTGCGAGGGCGCTTTTCTTCATGGTTGTGTATGTTGCCAAAAGAATAGGGGGCAATGGAGGAATTGAGGAGCCATAATTCGGGCCCTTTTACATCGACGAAGGCGTCTTGTAAAGAGCCTCCGTGGTTGCGCAATGACTTGATCTCAGTCCCAAGTAAAACAATGCCAGCTTCAAAGGTCTCGAGGATCTCATAGTCGTGGCCTGCTTTGCGATTCGAAACAAGATCCGGTTTTGTCATACTTCTTTATTCCTCAAAGAAGAATTTTCCAAAAGGGGTCATTTTAAAGCAGGGTTTGCCTTGGCATGTGGCGGGAATGGTCATCCCTACTTCAAAGAGATAGTCGAGAATGGTGAATTTCAGGAGCTCTTTTTGCTTGTCTGTGTAGGTGGGAAGAACGTATTTCCAATGTTTGCCGATCCTTTTTAGGTGAACCGCACCTTCCTCTCCTATGGATACAAGTGCTCCTTTGACAAAATCGTCAAAAAAGACCCATCCTTGATGAAGAACCCGTCGGACTGACTTTTCAAGCTCTCGGACTTGCTTATCGCCCCCCATTCCTGAAGTCCCCTCTATTGAATTGTAGGGATGACGGTAGAGGAAAACGGCTCGCTTCTCTCCATCCATTTTCAGAAATTCAAAGGCTTGCTCTTGGAGAAGAAGCTTTCCCCCTTTTTGTTCGACGAGGTGGAGCTGCAAAAGTTTTTTCATTAGCCGCTCGATGTATTTTTTCCCACTCGAGGAGGAAAGGCGAAGAAGGGAATAGATCTGCGGTGAGGTCTCTATTTCTGTCGGGGATGTTTGAAGAAATGTGAGAAGGGTCCCTAAATCTTCAACAAAGGCAAAATCTGTGTCGCGCAAAGGCTCGATGGTCTCGTTGGCCGAAATCGAGGGGGCTTCTGTTTCTTTTAGAAATTGGAGATATTCGTGCCATTCGTGGAACGGGGTCACCCATTCAATCCAAATGTCTTCCCCTTTTGTATAGGTAAGGCAGCAGATAAAACTGAATTCAAGCAAGAGAAGGATCTCTTCAAACTCTTGGCGAGAGAGATTGTACTTGGTGATGAGATCGCTCGAAGAGACTCGATAATCGGGAGCGGAAAAGACTTGCTGTATGATCTCATGGGTCACCGGATTGGTAAATGAAAGTTCGCCTAAATAACGTTGGAAAATCTGGGGGGAAAAAAGATATTTCTCTACAATCGATTCGAAAATATTGTTCGAGGTGCGGGGAATGGCATACCAGGTGGGCAGGACGTGGATCGGCACTTTGCGCAAAATTCCTTGGAGATACTCCATGTCGGGCTTGAAATCGGATTCAAAACGCTTCAGATGAAACTCAAAGTATTTTCGCATCTCTTTATCAACGAGAATTTGATCCTCTACAACAGAGAGAAGATGCGCTTGCTTGAATTTGGCGATGATGGGATTGAGCGTCTCTTCTTCGCAGTCCAACGTCTTGCAAAGTTTCTTGAGCGGAAATTTGAGAGGACTAAAAAAGATCTCTTGCAAAACTTGATGTTCAAAAAACGATAGGTCGGCAATCAACATCCGGTGTTGGATGTCCTGCTGACAATCGTAATCAGACAGATTGATCTTATTTTTTTTCCCGCTACCAAGCTCTAGCATAAAGGCCTATCATTATTGCAACGGGCAAATTATATAGGATTTGCCAGATTTCTTGACAGGAGAACTCTCTTCAAGTATTAGGAAGTTCATGATCAAAAAACTTTCTTTACTCCTTCTTTCTGGATGCATGGCCAATAATGGTCTTGGAACCATGAGCCAGTCTCAAGATAATGTCTGGAATCTCTCTCGCCTTTCTGTCGGGATGGAAGAGTCTCAAGTTCTTGAGGTTATGAATTATCCTTACTCAAAAAAAACAGTGGAATATGAGGGTGGAGTTTATCAGGTTTGGTTTTATGTCACTCGTCCTGTAGGACTTGCGCAAAGTCGTTTGGTGAAGCAAAATTTAACGCCTTTGATGTTTGAGAATGGGATGTTGCTTGGTTGGGGCAATGAGTTTTATCAGCATCTGATGAGAAAGAAGGAGATGAGCGGTCCTCAAGAAAAGAAAGAGGGTGAGCACGAAAATAAAGAGCTCCAAGAGACGCTCGAAGGGATGGAGAAACAGACCTCATTCTCATCGCAGGTGAAGAAAAAAAATCCTCCTCCATCAACAGAAGAAAAGCCAAAAAAAGAGCATTCGGATGAAGATCTCGACGAAGAAGATCGCAAGAAAATCCGAGAAGCTGAAAACCAAAACTTTGATTTTTGGTGATAAAAGTGGCCTAAAAAGCCGATTTTGTACATTTTTTGAACGAGCAGCTCGGTGAGTCGAGATAATGTCACCGATCAGAATTGTCCGCCGACTCCGAGATAAAAGAAGGCGTTGAAGAAGAGTGCGTTCCACTTGAAGTCGCAGCTTCCTTCTATTTGAAACTGGTCGCAGAAACTTCCTAGCACATCGACTCCTAAGAGAAAACTATTTTTCCCCATCCCATAACAAGTAGAGCGGGCCGACTGATCGGTCACATGAAAGGCGGTAACTTTTATGGTTTGATCTCGGTTGAGAAATTCTCTTTGCCAACCGCCGTTTAGTTCAAATCGGAAGTATTTTTTTGTTCTGTAGGAGACTCTGCCTCCTAAGGTTGTATTGAGCCACTGGGGTTTCAGAGCCCCGATTTGGAGATCAAAATCTCCTGCCCCATATTCGGTATAACTGCTCACTTGATCCCTGACGTATTGAAGGTTGAAAAGGGAGGTGAAGTGGAGTCCTTGGGGTAAAGAGGGGAGCGTTTCCTTTCCGAAATGGTATTCGATATCAATGAGCCCATCAAAGAGAAGTTCTTTTGTCTTCCCAATGGCAAAATTGGGTGCTCCAAGATCAATTTGTCGATGGAGGGTGTCCCAGGCAAACCCAAATCCTACAACTCCGTTGATTGCAAGCTGCCGCATTGATTTGGGAAGAACGGTTGCGTAGAGGCTCGTATGGATTTTCTCGATACGTAAATTTCCCCAGTCGTCCTCCATGATTCCCATTTTGTTTTGGTAATCAAATGCCCAGCCGACTCCTACATAGTAGGGTCTTGATTCCTCAAGGGGGAGAATCGTATCAAATCCAATGAGGGCTCCAACTGAATGATACCCAAATCCTATCTGGCTCTTTTTTGTATTCACATGGCCGTAGGAGGCAGTCGGTCCTCCATAGAGGTTCCAGTTTTTTTGCGATTTGGGTAGGCGAAAGGCTAATTGCTCTTGTTTCCTCTCAATCAACGATTCTGCTTGAGCGACAAGAGAAAGCGGCTTTCCGAAAGAGAAGTTCATAGAGGGAGAGAGGCTCTCGTGGATTTGAGTGCATTTTGTGAGGATCAACGTATTATGTTGAGAGATCGATTGGAAGTGGAGATCCGTCTTCCCTTCCAAATGAACGGGAAGCGCTTTTTTGAGGGTGAGATCAAGGCCTTTTTGGTGATAAACCAAAGAGGGAATGAGATGGCTTGGGAAATTTTGGAAAAGGGAATCGAGAAAGGTTGTTTCCCCTAAGCCTTGATGGGCTTTAATGAGTGGAAATATTTGGTTTTCTTGGAGGGAATGATTCGAAAGGGCTTCCACAATGAGTGTTCCGTTGAGCGACGAGCTCCCCTTGATTTCCAAAGAGCCAAAGTGATCAGAATCTGCAATCTGCAGTTGTAGTTTTCCGTGCTCGCCTTGGGTGTAGTCTTTGGCAATCACAGTTCCTTGATTGATCAGGAGTCCTTCATCGAACTGTATATCGACTGCGGCACCTCCTAGAGTGGCTCCCTTTTGATTCGAAAGGGTTCCTCCCAAAAGGGCAATCTTTCTGGGCGCTATTGTTCCATAATTTTCGACCTTTCCTCTTCCAGGAAGAAGGGTCCATGTGTTGTTTCCCGTGACATATGCTTGGGGGCCTAATTGGAGCGTTCCTCGAGTTGTGGTCACTTGGGTGTCCATATTCAGTAAAAGGGGAAGATCAATGGTATGCGTTCCTTGAGAAAGAAGAATCTGCGTCGGTCCTTCGGCTCCTTCGAAGGAGATCGAACCGCTACCACTTATTGTAAATTGGGTCTTGGCCGCATGGAATTGGAGTCGGTAGAGGGAAAGGGGGGTGGGGGTGGTCACCGTGAGAAAAGGGGGGGCTTCAGGGAAGTCTTGGAATGTGGCGGTATCATCGAGGTTAGAGGGGTTTAAGCCGGGATAACATTGTGAGGGGATCCAATTTTTTGTTGTCCAAAGACTGGAAATGGGAGAGTTCCACGTGCCATGGCATCCTCCAAAGTTGAGATAGACTCGGTGGGAAGAGGTGCTAACATGTAAGATGCCATCCCAGAATGGATTGGTGATTGAATCAAAAGCGCCGGTTAAAGAGCTCCCTTCGAGGAGAGTGACTTGTCCTATTTTCAAGATAGGCTCTGTTTGGACGATGGTAAGGGAGCCTCCCAAAGAGAGAGGGCCTGTTGCGAGGATTTGTCCAAACTCGGTTGTGTTGGGAACGCTCAAGGTGAGGTTTGCTGCTGATTGGGTAAAATGGGTTGTTGCAATTGGTTTGGTGGTGCTGAGCTTGCCCGATGAAAGGAGAATAGTGTCTGCGTTGAGGATTCCTTCATTTCGGATTGTTGCCTCAGCTAAAACAAGGGAGCCCAAAGAGAGAGTCCCCAGGTTTTCAAGAGTTCCCTCTCCTTGGATAGTCAACTTTGCATGGCCTTGGATGGATCCTGAGATTCCGAGAGAAAGATGGGAGTGGTTAGAAAAGGAGAGGGTTGTGTCTTTATTGAGCTGTATGGGGATATGCATCGTGTGAGAAATTTTGCTTGGCGATGTGACTTGAATAAGGGGTGTTCCTGGGCCTCCCATCGAAATCGCTCCTTCTCCATTTTGTGCTGTTTGAAAGATGTAGGAGTTATTCTGGCTATGGAGAAGGAATTGATTGAGGTTGAGAAACTGTGCCTGCTTTGAAGGGTCATCAAGAGAGACTGTGATGGGGCTAGAAATGCTCGGTACATCAGTAAAACGGGCGAAGTCTCCTCGTCGAGAGGCAAGCCCTGGGATCCATCCCTTCTCCCAATTAGTGGCTAGATTCCAATGTTGAGAAGGGCCGATCCATGTGCCATGCACAGGGAGCTCTAAATAGACCTGAGTCGGTGTGTAAAAGAGTTGACTTCCTGTAAAAATTGAAGTGTCGACCAAATGAAATGAGCCGGAAATGGAGCTTGCCTCTAGAAGGACGATGTGATGGAGCGGAGAGGGTGAAGCTCCGGTGTTGGAGAGAATCAGTCTTCCTCCTAAAGAAACCTCTCCTGTCGCTTGGATTTGCCCAAAAGAAGAGGGGGTGAAATCGAGTTGCAGTAAGGCTCCCCTGTGTTGCTTGTAGCTGCTTACTTGAATCGACGATTGGGTCGTGAGAATGCCTTTAGAGAGGGTGAGGGTACTTGCTTGGAGAGAGGATGTTGCATCATTGTAAACGCTTCCCCCAGAAATGGTTAGGGGAGTTTGTGCAACACCTAAAATCGCTCCGTCGAGATTTTGGAGAGATCCTCCAGAGATGGATAGACGAGATAAAGGAGAAAAGTAGTTAGTGGCTCCTCGATTGATGATTGTCCCTCCTTCGATGTGGATTTCCTCTGGAGTACAATCGATTTGCGTGGATAAAATTCCGTTTGTGCCTTGAATGGTCAGAGATGAGCCTGAAAGAAATTGGCTATTGCCTCCTAAAAGAGAAAGAGATCCTTTGTTGAGCAAAAGGGTCCCGTTTTTCTTGAAATGAAAATTGCCTGTATACGAATGGTTCCCTCCCGATATCACAATGCTTGGATTTGAACCTGGAGGACCGTCTAAGGTGATTGTGGTCGATGTTCCTTGGAGGAGGTAATCTGTGTCGGGTGCATCAAATTCGATTTGAAAAAGGGAAAGAGCGGAGATAGGGGAGTCTTCGCTTTCGATCGGAATGACCACTTGTTTCATTTCTAAGTTGGGAAAGAAAACGGAATTTGTTGCAGGTGGCGTGCAAAGTCCGGGAGAAAAAAGAGAAGGACTCCAGTGAGATGGATCTCCCCACATCCCATTTCCCGAAAGATTCCATACAAAACTACATCCCGGAGAGGGAAAAACCAAATCAACCGTCGTTGGGCTGTACGAGATCTTGCTTTTGGGGAAGGGATTATTTTGCAGGATTAAAGTTCCTGAGATGGAGCTTCCTTGAATGAGTGTATAGGAACCTCCTTGACAAGGAGGACTGTTTGAAGAAATAGAGAGGTGTCCTGCGAGAGAAACGGCCCCTTCGGCATCGATTGATCCTATAGAATAAGGATTTGCAAATTCGAGAATCAACGATGCGTCAGCTGTTTGTGTATAGGTTTTGCATCGAATGGTTTCGGATGTTTTAAGAGACCCTTCATTGACGATATTGTCTACTTGAGAAGATCCTTTTAGTTCCAGCGAGGCTTTTTTTCGGATTTTGATGGGTCCGTGAAACGACTTAGGCCCTGTTAACGAGAGAGTTCCTCCATTGAGAAATAGTCCTCCAGAAGTTCCTTGAATGGTCCCTCCAAAGGTGGCATTTGATCCATTTTGTATCGTGAGAATGCCTTTGTCTAAATTGATGGTTCCCCTTCCGTGGTTGGATAAACTGTCGATGGAGACATTGAATCCATTGAGGTCGAGGGTTGCTCCAAAGTCGATCAAGATGGAAGAGGCTGAGCCAAAAGGTCCGTTGAGAGAGCCATTAGAAGAGGTGCCCGCTTTCAGTGTTCCTCCCAGAAGATGAGTAAGTCCTGTATAAACATTGGCGCCCGACAATGTGAGGGTACCGCTTAAAAGTTCAATAGTCCCTTTTCCCTGGATAATTTCTGAAAAAAGATCGCCGTTCTCCCCTTTTAATTGGAGCGTTCCTTGGTTGAGAAAAACGGGATCTGCTCGTCCAAAAAGAGAGGTGGAAAGAAGGAGAAAAAGGATAGATTGAAAGGGTTTAAAATTCAGAGCCTACTCCGAAATAGAAAAATGCGTTGAAGAAAAGAGAATTCCAAGTGAAATCGGCGCTCCCTTCCAATCGGACTGTATCATACACAGTTAAGACGAGATCGGCTCCGCAGTGCCAGCTGTTTCTTCCGGAAGGAATGGTTTTTACGGCAAAGGGTATAGGATTTATTTCGAAAGCGGTTGCCCAAATGGTCTCTGATTTATTTTGGTACTCTCTTTGAAAACTTGCTTGGACTTCTGCGAAAAGGGTGCAG
>DAIDIZ010000020.1 GCA_027451585.1 Chlamydiota bacterium | reverse complement strand
GTGACGAATCCCGCGCTTTTTACGTGGGTCGGGGATGTTTTTGAGACATTCAAAAAGTTGCATACTGCTTCCTTAAGTGGTTTAAGCAGCAAGCATTATAGACCAATTCAAATTTTTACGCGACTTTGCAGGTGTCCTGGTTACCCACCTCAATTGGTTGATCGAACCGCTCGTTAATGATGGCGAATATGATAAAGCTGAGAAAATAACAAAAGTCGGCGAGTCTATCCTGAAATCTTACGGACCGGTCATCCAAGAAGTGGAAGACGGGTATAAATGGGAGCTGAAGCCTGGCGATCTTTCTCGAACCTTAGCTAATTCCCTGGCAACAAGGGGTTTTGCAGAAAGAGCAATTGAGATCTTAAAGTCTACGAATTTGGAAGGTTGGGAAAACGATTTGGCATGGCATGATCTTGCTGTGCGGATTGACGATGTTTTCAAAAAACAAGAAGCCCTTTCGTTCATAAAAAATCCGGACTACAAAGAACAACTCTTAAAATCAACAAAATAGAACATCTGTAGAAAAAAAATTGGGGTTAATTTAAATATTGACCCCAATTTTTACAGCTGAGGCAGTCGTCACATTGTTACACGTTTTTCAAAAGCGAACTTCTCTGCATGAGCAGAGCATCGGCTAAAACAAGTGCAGTCATCGCCTCAACAACGGGAACTGCCCGAATGGCGACACAAGGATCGTGCCTCCCTGTAGCGGGAGAGCGATAAGTCACCTTCTCCCCTTTCACATTGATCGTCTCTTGAGATTTTTTGATACTGGATGTGGGTTTAAACGGCACTTTGAAAAGTAAAGGAGCGCCGGTGGAGATGCCTCCTAGAGTACCTCCTGCAAAATTCGTTTTTGTATACACATTGCCCTCTTCATCCACATCAAATGGATCATTGTGCTCAGAGCCTTTCATCCGCGCGGAGGCGAAGCCCGCTCCGATTTCGAATCCTTTAGAGGCGGGGATTGACAGCATAGCCGAAGCGAGAACAGCTTCCAGTTTTGCATACATCGGATCGCCGAGTCCCTTAGGCACATGGGCAATTCCCGAAACAACGCCACCTAAAGAATCTCCCTCGCTTTGGGCTTCTGCTAACTTCTCCCTCATCTTTTCTTCAGCCTCTGGATCGGGGCAAAAAAGAGGGCTTCCATGAATTTTTTCTCTTAACAGATCCCAATCAGTGACATCGACATCTCCAATTGCAATCCCTCCGAGTTCGGAAAGATACGCTCTGCAGACGATCCCAAAGTGGGCAAGCAAACGCTTTGCAACAGCTCCAGCCGCAACTCTTCCCACTGTTTCGCGCGCCGAGGCCCGCCCTCCCCCTCGAGGATCGAAAATCCCATATTTGGCGAGATAGGTGAAATGAGCATGGCCTGGGCGATACAGGGTCGAGGCCTCTTCATAAGAGGAAGAATCGGCATCTTGGTTCGCAATCCAAATACAAAGGGGCGCGCCTGTTGTTTTTCCCTCAAAAAGACCTGATAAAATCTCCACTTTATCTGGCTCTTCTCGAGGGGAAGTGAACCGGTTTCTCCCCGGCCTTCGCAAGACGAGCTGAGCTTCTATCTCCTCTTTTTGGAGAAAGAGTCCTGCGGGACATCCATCAATGACGACACCCACTCCTTTTCCATGAGATTCTCCAAAAGTGGTGATCCTAAAGAGGTTTCCGAAGAAATTTGACGCCATGTATTTTCTATCCAGTACAAAAGTTCTTGGAAATCAAATGGTGACACAGCGTGGCAATAGTCCCCTTCAAACGGAGCTGCATGACCGATCTGATCGATGAGGGTAAACCGAATGCCCTCTTTTCCTTTTTTTTTATCACAACGGATCGATTGAAGGAACACTTCTCGATTGTACTTCTGTGGAATATTCCAAGGGAATTGCCGGTAAACCGATTCAATCTCTTCCCATTGCTCAAGAGGGAGTCTTCCTAAACGGGCACTTAGGTAGCTCTCAGCTAAACAACCAAACGCAACCGCCTGTCCGTGAGAAAGGGAATAGAAAGTCGCCGATTCCAATGCATGACCTACCGTGTGACCAAAATTCAAAATGCGTCGAGGGCCCCTCTCTTCCGGATCTTGCTCTACGACTCGCAACTTCCCTTCAATGGCTTTCTTGATCGAAGCCTCTGAAATGGAACATCCCCAAAGAGATCGATCAGAGACAAGCCCCAACTTCCACATTTCCGCAAGTCCGTTCACCCATTCTTTTTCTGGCAACGAGCGAAGCAGTCCGAAATCGATCAAAATCGACTGAGGGTGTGCAAAAGAACCGACCAGATTTTTGCCACTTGGCAAATTGATCGCCGTTTTGCCCCCAATTGCCGCATCAACGCACCCGAGTAACGTCGTGGGGATAAGAACAAAGGGGACTCCCCGCAAGTAAATCGAAGAGACAAAAGCGACAAGATCGGTTGTAGCTCCTCCTCCCATCCCAATCAAAAGGCAATCACGAGTTACCCCCCTTTGCACCAGTGTACTGATCAAGAAAAAAGCCTCTTCTCCGCTTTTCCCCGCTTCCTTTCCCTCTATGACAATCAGTTCAGATCGGATCGCATCGGCAAGCGGTTTTCCATAGAGCAGGTGGATTTCCTTTTCAACGATCACCACCTTCCTTTCCTCCCCGCAAAGAGGCGCTGCATGCGCTACATTTCCAAACAGTACTTTCATCGATCGAACCAAAATGCCGTTTGCCTTGCCGCTTGATTGAAGAACATCTCCTCGCCATAGACAATCGAGCATCCTCTCTTTAAAGCCTCCTGAATGAAACAGGTCTCTTTCGGAACATAGACCACATCCATAGCAATAGACCCCTCCCTTATCGCATCCCCTCGTATCGGCATGGGGTCAGGAGAACAGTTGATCAGCACATCATAAACAGCGGGAACCTGATCAAGAGCTCCCGATCGACACCCCAACGCGTTGGCAAGAGACCTAGCCCTTTCTTCCGTTCGATTTAAAACCGTCACATCCGCTCCCCGCCGAATCGCTTCGACCGCAATCGAACGGGCCACCCCTCCCGCCCCCAAG
>DAIDIZ010000019.1 GCA_027451585.1 Chlamydiota bacterium | reverse complement strand
ATTGGGGTCAATATTGAATTAATATTAACCCCAATTTTTTATTGAAAATTTGATGCTTTAAATTCGGTTTTCTTGGGCCATTTTGGAGTGGAATGAGTATATACTCGTTCCACTCCAAAGATGCTCAAAGCAAACCGAATTTGATAGCTTTAAATCGGTTTGCTTAGGTCATTTTGGAGTGGAACGAGTATAGACGAAAAAGGATCTTCAAAAGACGCCCCCTAGCCAAAGAGCGTGGTCTTTTCTCCTTTGGGCGCAAAGGGAAGAGACATTCCGCCAGGGATTGGCCCTCCTCTAGGAGGCAGTTGGGGCACCATCTGGAATCGGAAGAGATCTCTCGAGATCTCTTCTCGTAGATCTGCGAAAAATTTCTCGAAGAGCGCAAAAGATTCATGTTTGAACTCAAGCAGTGGATCTTTCTGTCCTACTGTTCTCATTTGGATATCGGATCGTAGATGATCGATAGCGAGCAGATGTTCTTGCCAGAGTTGATCGATCTTGCGAACCATCACGTTCCGGATTACCTCAAAAGAAATCGCTTGGGCTCGCGACGCATCGGTCATATCAGGCCTAAACGTCATCATCAAGGTTCTTTGTTGAATAAGCTTTTGATTGAAAGCTTCAATCACTTTCTCTTCGACATGCTTTTTGAAGGTCTCGTCATCGACATCACCTTCATTGAAGAGGATCGGGAAATGGGCCATCAGAGATTGGCGAGCCTCCTCTCTTGAGGGAGCTTTCTCGATAAGATGGAAGGCCGTCGAAAGGAGAAGATCTTGGGCCTGATGGGTCGGATCTTCGGAAAAGAGGACGTCATTACGAAAGGCGTAGACCTCTTTCCTTTGTTTGTTCATCACGTCGTCGTATTCGAGTGTGTGCTTCCTCATCGAATAATTGCGTTGCTCAATCCTCTTTTGTGCAGTTTCAATCGACTTATTGAGGATCTTGGCTGAGATGGGTTCTCCTTCAGGTGGACGGTAACGCTGGAGAAGTGCTGCCATTCGGGGAGATGCAAAGAGACGCATCAGCTGGTCTTCAAATGAAACGTAGAATTTTGACGTGCCGGGGTCGCCAAGTCTGCCTCCTCGTCCTCGAAGCTGTCGGTCGATCCGACGGGAGTGGTGCCGAGTTGTTCCGATCACATGGAGTCCCCCATTTTTCCGCGAATTCTCTTGGAGTTTAATATCGGTTCCTCGACCAGCCATGTTGGTTGCTAAGGTGATCGCTCCTTCTTTCCCCGCTTCGGCGATGATCTCAGCTTCTTTGGCATGATTCTTTGCGTTCAAAATGGTGTGCTCAAGTTTGTTTTGCTTGAGAATACGGGATAGTTTTTCGGAGACGTCGACAGATTCAGTTCCGATGAGGATAGGACGCCCTTGCTCATGGACGGCTTTCACCTCTTTTAAGATCGCATTGTACTTTTCTCTCTCGGTCATGTAGATCTCATCATCGGCGTCGACCCTTTGGCATTTTCGATGGGTCGGAATTTCAAGAACGTCGAGTTTGTAGATCTCTTTGAATTCATTTGCCTCGGTCATGGCTGTTCCGGTCATCCCAGAAAGACGAGTGTACATGCGGAAATAGTTTTGCAGTGTAATCGTTGCGTAGGTTTGTGTCTCGCCTTGGATGACGACGTTTTCTTTCGCTTCAATCGCTTGGTGCAGTCCATCAGAAAATCTTCGCCCAGGCTGAGGTCTTCCTGTATTTTCGTCGATGATGATGATTTTATTTTCTTGGACGATGTAATCGACATCCTTTTCCATGAGAAGATGGGCTCTTAGGAGCTGTCTTAAGTTATGGGCCCTCTCTTTTCTTTTCGAATCTTCTTCTCGCAGACGGATTTTTGCTTGGATTTTATCTGTGTCGGAGAGCCCCTTGTCTTGGTCGATTAGGGCATATTCATGACCGAGATCGAGCATAACAAAGTCATCGCTTGTTCCCACCTCTTTGCCGCTCGATGCAACGAATCCATTCCAGAGAAGGATCCCTTTATCGGTGAGCTCGTATTCGTTGTTTCTCTCATCGACAATCATGTAGAGTTGAGAGAGATTTTCCTGTCTTTCTTCCTTGTTTTGATCTCCGAAAAAGTAAGTTTCCCATTTTTCTATTTCAGCTCGGAGATCTGGGTTCTCTTTTATCCGTTTGAGAATTTTATTGTGAGGAGTTCCTTTTGCTACAAGCCAGAGCTTTTTGAAAAAATTGAGGTGTTCTTTGCTGATTTTGAGTGAAAGAATCTCTTCGTCGGAGATAAGCCCCGCAGCTTCGAGGCCTTTTTTCGCATCTGTTGCCAATCGATTGCATAAATCTCTTTGAGATCGGACTAGGTGGGCAACGCCCTCTTTTAATTCGTCGTACATCTGGCGACTTTCATGGACTGGTCCCGAAATAATAAGAGGGGTCCTCGCTTCGTCAATCAGGATAGAATCGATCTCATCGACCATCGCAAAGTAGTGACCCCTCTGCACTTGTTCATTTTTGTGCATCGCCATCGAGTTATCGCGCAGGTAGTCAAAACCAAATTCAGAGGCCGTTCCATAGACGATATCGGCAGAGTAGACCTCTTTTCTTTTGAAAAGAGGAACGTCATTGGTGAGGTAGTCGACGGAGAGGCCCAAAAAGCGGAAAATCGATCCGATCCACTCGCAGTCCCTCTTCGCCAGATAATCGTTAACGGTGATGAGATGGACCGGCTTTCCCGTCAATGCGTGAAGAAAGAGGGGCATCGAAGCGGTGAGGGTCTTCCCTTCCCCTGTTTGCATCTCGGAAATCGATCCATAGAACATCCCAATGGCGCCCAAAATTTGAACGTCATAGGGGATCATATCCCATTTTTGATTGTACCCAGAGACGTGGACTTCTGTTCCACAGAGGCGTCGGCATACATTTTTGACAAGACCAAAGGCCTCGGGCAAGAGATTCTCAAGGGGCTCTCCCTTGACAATTCTTTCCTTGAATGCGGCGGTTTTTTTATGGATTTCTTCATCGGAGAGGGCTTGGTAGCTCTCTTCCCAAGAATTGACTTGAGGGACTAAGCGCCAATACTTTTTGAGGAGTCGTGACTGATGTGTTCCGAAGATTCTTTTGAGAAATCCAAACATGAGATCCTTACGGGTTTAGAAAATTTTACTATCGCTTCTGTTTTTTCACAAGAACAGAAAAAATTTAAATAAGCCTTGTCTTTCAGAAGAAGTCATGTTACTCTTTCGGGAGAAATTTGTAACCAGGATTTGTATCATGGGTGATCAGCTTCTTCAAAAAATTGATCCTAAGGAATTACTCAAGTCCCTTTTGCAGAGGGCAAAGAAAGGAACCTATTCTCTGGCTTTTGAGCTCATCCCTGTTGATGGGTACGAACAGGTGATCGAAGTCAAAGAGAAAAAAGTGGGTTTACATGCAATCATTGCGATTCACAACACCGCTTTAGGACCAGCTCTTGGAGGAACCCGGATTTTCCCTTACGCATCTAGAGAAAAGGCTTTGGAAGACGTTCTTCGCCTTTCTAAGGGAATGACCTATAAATCAGCTGTGGCTGAGGTGGGGTCAGGAGGAGGAAAAAGTGTTATCATCGCCGATCCAAAGAAAGACAAGACGCCCGAATTATTGATGGCCTTTGGTGAGGCTGTCGATGCTTTCAATGGTCTTTATATCTGTGCCGAAGATGTGGGATGTTCCACAGAAGATGTGAAATGGATCCGAGAAAAAACGAAATACGTAGTGGGTTTGCTTCAAGAAAAAAGTAGTGGAGATCCTGGCTATTTTACCTCTTGGGGGATTTTCCGAGGGATTCAATCTGCGGCGAAAAAGCTTTTTGGAACAGATTCTCTCGAGGGGAAAAAAGTAGCTGTTCAGGGCCTTGGAAATGTCGGAAGCAAATTGATCGATTCTCTTTTTTGGGCTGGGGCGGATCTCATTCTCTCTGATATAGACTCTGCCCTTGTGAATCGTCTTGCTGCTAAATATGATGCTAAAATTGTCCATCCAAGCGAGATTCTTAAAGTGGAGTGCGATATCCTTTCCCCTTGCGCAATGGGGGCGATTTTAAATGAACGGTCGATTCCAGAATTGCGTTGCAAGGCGGTGGCTGGAGGCGCTAATAACCAGCTCCTAAAAGATGGGGATGCCGATCTGCTTAGGGCTCGCAAGATCTTGTACGCTCCTGACTTTGTGATTAATGCTGGGGGGCTTCTGAATGTGGCCGCAGAAATTGAGGTAGAAGGATATTCTCCCAAAAATCCTCAGCGTAAAGCGCACCGAATTTATGATACGCTTCTTTCGATTTACGAAATTGCCGAGAAGAATCATGAATCGACCCACGCTGCGGCGGTAGCTCTCGCTGATTACCGGATCAAATATGGAATCGGCAAAAGGGAAGTGGCTCCCGTTTTCCATCACGCGGTGTAGTAGATGGGCACTCTCCTTACTCTTCTCCAAAAAGAGCTCTCGCTATCGATTTTCTCTGCTTTTGGAGAAGAGATAGAGGCTGACGTGTCTCCTTCTCTTGAAGAGTTTGGTCATTACCAGTGCAATAGCGCTCTTCGTCTTGCCAAGGGGCTCAAACAAAATCCTCGATCAGTCGCTCAGAAGCTGATCGATCATTTGAGGTGTAAGGAGTGGTTCTCCAAGGTCGAAATTGCTGGACCCGGATTCATCAATTTTACCCTTTCTCCCACTTTTCTTTCTTCCCAGCTCAATCTTCAAATTCGAGATCCTTTTTTGGGTGCAGCTCCGGTTGATCGAAAAATAAAGATGATTGTCGAATTTTCTTCTCCCAATGTGGCCAAAGAGCTCCATGTGGGGCATCTCAGGTCGACGATCATTGGAGATTGCATTGCGAGACTCTTTGAGTTTCTGCGTTACGACGTTCTTCGCCTCAATCACATCGGCGATTGGGGAACTCAATTCGGAATGTTGATCGCTTATATTATCGAGAAGGGGTTTGAAACGAGTCAATTTGCCACCTTGCCCGAGTTGATGCAATGGTATCGGGCGGCCAAGAAACGGTTTGACGAAGATCCAGAATTCAAAAAAAGGTCGCAGCTTGAGGTGGTTCGCCTCCAATCGGAAGATCCAAAGGCAATGGCTATTTGGCGTTGGATCTGTGCGGTATCGAGAAAAGGATATCAAGAAATTTACGACCTCCTTGGTGTCAATCTTTTAGAGCGAGGGGAATCTTTCTATAACCCCTATCTCAAAAAGGTGGTTCAGGAGCTGGAAGAAAAAGGGCTTGTCCAGGTATCAGATGGAGCGAAGTGCATTTTTCTCGAGGGATTTAAAAATCGAGAAGGAGAACCTCTCCCTCTTATCATTCAAAAATCGGACGGCGGCTACAATTACGCCACGACCGATTTGGCGGCGATTCGATATCGGATTTTCGAGGACCGAGCTGAGAGAATCATCTGTGTCACAGATATCGGCCAATCGCTCCATTTTCAGATGATCTTTGCCGCTGCTGAAAAAGCGGGATGGCTTGACCTTCAGAAAGCGAAGGTCGACCATGTCGGGTTTGGCCTTGTCTTAGGCCCCGATGGGAAGAAATTCAAAACGAGATCAGGAGAGACTGAAAAACTCATCGACTTGCTCAACGAGGCGGTTCTCCACGCGAGAAAACTCATTTTGGAAAGAAATCCCGATGCCGATGAGAAGAAATTAGAACAGCTCAGTCGGGTGTTGGGGATTGGAGCGGTCAAGTATGCTGATCTTTCATCAAGCCGGACAAAAGATTATACGTTTAGCTACGACAGGATGCTCCGTTTTGAGGGGAATACAGCGGTCTTTCTCCTTTACTCTTTTGTGAGACTCCAGGGGATTGAGAGAAAGGTAGGGCTTGATATTACGCAGGTGATGGCCCACCATCAGATTGCTCTCGCTCACCCTTCAGAGATTTCTCTTGGATTCCATTTGCGCCGATTTGGAGAAGTTTTAGCCCTTTTTTCCGCCGATCTCTTCCCGAATCATCTCACAGACTATCTTTACTCACTTGCCGAAAAATTCCATGCGTTCTTTCGAGATTGCCGGGTAGAAGGCAGTGAAGAGGAAGAAAGTCGCTTGATTCTATGCGAACTGACACGAAGGGTGTTGAAGCAGGGACTTTCTATTTTGGGACTTGAGACTGTTGATAGAATGTGAAAATGAGAAAGGAAAAGATCCCAAATTCCAAAAGGGATCTTTTCTGTCCGGGTGGACGATCTTATAACTTAAACCACTTTTGTTGTTTTGTTTAAGTAATTTTCTTTATAGGCATTGATGTCGTCCACGTGAACTACCCAAGCAGCTCCCTTACGGTGGGCTTTCATGAGGCCAATACGTGTGGCGTAATACACTTTTTGGGCTGGAATATTCAATATTTTAGCGACTTGGTTCACTGAAAAATATCCTTTCTTAGGATCAAATAACAATTCGCCATTAAATATCGACTTGGTTCGAGAGTATTTATTGTTTCGATATTCCTCTAGATCATCCATATGAATGGTCCAACGGGTCGCATCTTTAGTTGCTTTTAGCTTCTTTTGCTTGATTGCAACATAGATCGCTTGCCTAGTCACATTATTGATCCGCGCTGCCTCAGTGATTGAGACGACCTTGAGCTTAGGGTCCCCATGTTCTTGATTTATAGTCATCGTTTTTCTCCTAAAAAATAATTTGATTTTTTCTTTCTTTTTAATATGTAATTAAATTTCTGTTTGTATCTAGTATTTCATAATAAGGACTATTAATCAATAGTAATTTTATTGGGATGGTTTTGTTTTTTTTAACTGGTTGGCGGTAAAGTCCTCTTTTCAGCTATAGTTCGTTCATTAGTTTGTAGTTGTTTTTTTAAGTTCTTTATTATTAGGCTGTTAATGATTAGACTTCGTTTCCTCTTCTTTTTCTTTGTCTTGGTGATGGTAGTAGGGGAGGCAAAGCAACCCCATCTGACCCCCAAGGATGTCAGGTCAAAAATTGAAGAGATTTTGAAGGCTCATGTCTCTCACAAGGTCCTGACCCCGGAGCTGATGGCTCGCTCTTTTCAGAATTTTTTGGAGGAATTGGATCCGTCGAAGACCTATTTTTTGCAAAAGGAGGTCGACAAATGGATCAACCCTTCAGAGCAAACTCTTTATGCTGCATTAAAAGGGTTTAAGGCCGCCGATTTTTCTTCTTTTCGGGAGATGCATGCACTTTTTTTACAAGCTATCGAAAGGCGTTCTGTTCTTGAGGAGAAGGTGGCGCAACAGGCGTTACCTGAAGGGGTTAAAAGTGAGGAATTCAAGGATTTAGCTTGGGTGGAAACGGAAGAGGCTTTGCTCGAAAGGGTGGCGCGGATCAAGTCATTGCAGTTGCAAGCAGCGTCGAAGCTAGATGACGGGGCGAGGCGGAAATTTTTTGAAAAGATTGAGAAGCGTCGGTTGAATCGGGAAATTGAATTTGGGGAATCTGATGTGGAGGAACGTTCTCGGCTAATTTTGGCTTATGTTTTAAAATCCACTACGGCAGCGTTAGATTCCCACACCAACTATTTTACCCCCTCAGAGGCGAACCAATTCATGATCCATGTACAGCAGAGGCTCTTTGGGATAGGGGCTCAACTGCATGACGATTTAGATGGCCTTCTAGTAAAACGGATTTTAGAAAATAGTCCGGCAAGTCAAAGTAATAGAATCAAAATCAACGATAAAATCATTGCGGTCAATCGAGAGCCTGTTGTAGGGCTTGATATTACCGAGGCTGTTGAGCTCATCCGCGGGGAAAAAGGGACCCCGGTTCTCCTCACTATTCTTCGGGAGACCGAGGAGGGAGGGGGGAAGGCTCAAGAAAAAGTGGAAGTGGAGCTGATTCGAAACGAGGTGGTTTTAGAAGAGTCTCGATTGGAGAGTTCCTTTGAGCCTTTTGGGGATGGGGTAATCGCTTCTCTCAAGCTCTTTTCGTTTTATCAAGATCAGAAAAGCTCCTCAGCATCGGATATTCGAAAAGTACTCGAACAGTTGAAGGAAGAGCATAAGCTAAAAGGGGTAATGCTTGACTTAAGGAGCAACGCAGGGGGGCTTCTCACCCAGGCTGTATCGGTTTCGGGTCTTTTCATCAATAAAGGGATCGTCGTATCGATCCAAGACAATACGGGAAAGGTGCAACATCTGCGCGAGATAGAAGGGAAACCGGTCTGGGAGGGACCTCTCTTTGTCCTTGTCAATCGGGCCAGCGCTTCGGCTGCCGAAATTGTCGCTCAAACGCTCCAAGATTATGGGCGGGCGATTGTGATTGGAGATGAGACTACTTTCGGAAAAGGCTCTTTCCAAACATTTACCTTGGATACGATCAATGAGCAAAAGATCAATCCCCAAGGAGAGTTCAAGGTAACTCGAGGAAGGTACTACACTGTTTCGGGGAAAAGTCCTCAGTTGACAGGGGTAGCGTCTGATATTGTTGTTCCAGGAATCCTTTCCCAGCTCGAAATTGGGGAAAAGTACTCGAAATACCCTTTAGAAAATGATTCGATCGAGCCTCATTTTGAGGATGATCTTTCTGATATTCCTCAGCTACATCGAATCCAGTTGGGTCCGATGTATCGATACAATCAGCAACAAAGACTGACTACATATGTCCCGTTTTTGGAAACGCTCAAGAGGAATTCGGCGGATCGGATTGCGGCGAACAAGAACTATCAAAATTTTCTAAGAGAAATTGAAAAAAAGAACTTTGATTCAGACTCAATTCATCTTTTTGGATTAAATGATTTACAGCAGATCGAGGCTCTTAACTCGTTAAAAGATCTTATTTTTTTGATGAGCGTTTCTAAGTGATTTTCGACGCTTTGATGCGGCTAAAAAGCCGACTTTTGACGTCGTATCTTGAATAACCTCTCCTTGTCTGGTAAACTTCGTTGATCTTCAGGAGATTTTCATGTCTGTTCGTGTTCGTATTGCCCCCTCTCCCACAGGGGATCCTCACGTGGGAACTGCCTACATTGCCCTATTTAACCTCATCTTCGCCCGCCATTTTGGAGGGACTTTTGTCTTAAGGATTGAGGATACCGACCAGACAAGAAGTCGTCCCGAATATGAAAAGAACATCATAGAGGCTCTCAAATGGTGTAAGATCGAGTGGGATGAGGGGCCGGATATAGGAGGTCCCTATGGGCCCTATCGGCAGTCGGATAGGACGGAGATCTACCAAAAATGGGCTTACGAGCTCCTGAAGACAGGCCATGCTTATAAATGCTTTGCGACAGCTCAAGAGCTCTCTGAGATGAGAGAGGCTGCTGTAGCGCAGGGACACAGGTCTGGTTATGACCGGAGGTATCGTGATTTGAGCCCTGCAGAAGTGCGGCAAAGAGAGGCCTCTGGACAGCCGTTTGTGATCCGATTGAAGGTTCCTCTCACGGGCGACTGTGTCTACGATGATGCAATCAGGGGAAGGGTTGTTTTCCCCTGGGCTGATATCGATGATCAGGTGCTGCTCAAGTCGGACGGATTCCCCACCTACCATTTGGCCAACGTAGTCGACGACCACTTGATGAAAATCACCCATGTAATCCGGGGCGATGAGTGGATGAGTTCAACCCCTAAACACATTCTTCTCTACGAATCATTCGGGTGGAAACATCCGGTCTTCATGCATATGCCTCTTCTCTTGGGAAAGGATGGAAAAAAGCTTTCAAAAAGAAAAAATCCTACCTCGATTTTCTACTTTCGCGACAGCGGGTATCTCCCTGAGGCACTCGTCAATTTTCTCACTCTCATGGGCTACAGCATGCCGGCCGATCTGGAGCTCTATACGCTCGAGCAGATCATCGCCGAATTTGATCCGAAGAGGATTGGGATTTCCGGAGCTTTCTTTGACATCCAAAAACTCAATTGGGTCAACCAAAAAAAGATCATTGAGACCATTCCTGATCGCGACCTCTGGCGTCGGATTGTCGATTGGAATTTCAACGAAGCCTTCATGCAGAAGTTGATGCCTTTGATTCACAAGAGGATCAAGACTTTTGGCGATTTCATGGAGCAATGCAGTTTTTTCTTTGTAAATGAGTTGCCCCTTTCTCCTGATTTGCTGTGCCCGAAAAACAGTCCGCCAGAATTGATCTGCGCCCTTTTTCAAGGAATGATTTGGAGTCTTGACGAACAAGAGGATTGGTCAGGCATTGGCTTTGAAAAAGCCTCTCATGAAGTGGCTGAAATATTTGGCGTTCATCATAAAAAGGTGGTGATGCATGCCCTTTTTGCTGCGATCATGGGGAAATTACAGGGCCCTTCCTTGTATGACTCCGTTTCTCTTCTAGGTAAAGATCGGACTCGAGTTCGATTGATGAATGCAATTGAGGCGCTTGGCGGCATTTCCAATAAGAAAACTGATATCCTCAAAAAGGGATGGCAAAAGCGCGATTGTAAAATCGTGTTTCAAAGCTCTTGAACAGGAGTCTCTCGCACGACCTCAGGAAGATCTGGATCGACTTCCCCTTCTACTTGTGAATGAGAAATGACATACCCCCGTTGGTAGGTAGAGTTGTGCGAACAGCTTGCGAAAAGGATGAAGCAGAGGATAAAGGCCTTGTTTTTCATATTTGTTTGATATACTAAAAGTCTTGATTGTCGTCTATGAAAACATACTCTCGAACGGATCCTTACAGAGCGCGAATCAAGGAAAGAGAACTCATTTCTGGAGAAGGTTCTTCGAAAAAGACATTTCATGTGGTGTTGGATATCTCTCTTTGGGATGGGATATTTAAGGTGGGCGATAGTGTTGCTATTCTTCCTGCAAACGACCCTTTGGAAGTTCAGCTCATTTTAGAGGAGATGCGGTGGGACTCTTCATTGTCCGTTCTCGATCCGAAGTCGGGACGTCCCCTTTCTCTTTTTGATTTTTTGACCTATAAGGCGAATCTCTCGAAAGGGATACGTCATGCGGGGGCAGCGCAGGAAGGCAAAACTTTTCGACAGTCAATACGGGGGACCTCTTTCTCGGTCAATGAAGTGATCTCTCAAACAGCCCCTCTCCTTCCCCGGTTTTACTCGATTGCGAATTCTCCTCTTGTCTTCCCTGAAGAAATCCATCTTCTCGTTGCCTATGTTGAATATGAGTTAGAAGGGCAGAAAAGAAGGGGCGTGGGGAGTTATTTTCTTTGCGATTTGGCCGAGATAGAATCGACTCCTGTTCCTCTCTATGTGCAACCTTCTCATCATTTTACTCTTCCCGAGGATCCCTCCTCTTCGATTATTTTAATTGGTCCTGGTACGGGTGTAGCCCCTTATCGAGCCTTTTTGCAACAGAGGATAGCTACCCAAAGTTCAGGGCGCAATTGGCTCTTTTTCGGAGAGAGAAATGAGGGAACCGATTTTTATTATCGCGATTTTTGGAAGGAGATGGAGAAACAGGGAAGGCTTCGTCTCGATGTCGCCTTTTCTCGTGATCAGGAGGAGAAGGTTTACGTTCAACATCGGATGTGGGAGCGGAGAAAAAGCCTTTGGTCGTGGATCCAAGAAGGGGCATTTCTTTATGTTTGTGGGGACGCCAAGCAGATGGCAAAAGACGTCGACGCCATGCTCCATCAAATTGTCAAGCAAGAGGGGGCTTTTTCAGAGGAAGAGGCCCATCAATACATCAAGATGTTGCGCCGCGAAAAACGGTACCTCATCGATGTCTATTAGACTGGATATCAGCTTTCTACGGTGGTGAGGATGGCAAAGCATTGGAGGCCATCGCCACAGCCAAAATCGGTGAGCCCTTCTCCTGAGATTACAGTGATTCCCACTTGATTTGTATCAATGGAGAGCGTCTTGGCGATCTTTTTGCGCATCATGTCGAGCTTAGGTTCAAACTGAGGACGTTTCCCTTCGAGAGAAAGAGAGACGTGGACGATTCTTTGTTTGCCTAATGTTTCTAGTGCTTTTTCAACATAGACCTGACTATCCGTGATCCCGTCTTTGCGGCATAGATCGCGAGCAATGCCTCCTAATATCGGAATTCCGGAAAGAGAAGTGATTGCGTGGCAGATCGCGTGATAGACGATATCTCCATCGGACTCGGCATCCAAGCCAGGCTCTTCGTCGAAGATGACTCCCCCGACAATGCAAGGTTTGGACGATTCTTCTGGGACAAAGCGGCGACTTGCCTGGCCGATGCCTGATCGGTAAATGGGGTAAGGAAATGAATGCATAGGGATGGATTATACACAAAAACCCGATTTTGTGCAGATCTCTGGTCAAAAAACTTCTTTCTGTATAGCATAAGCTCGACTTTGTACATTTTTTGAACGAGCCTCTCCGAGAGAGGCGTTCAATGATTTTATTGTTTTTTTGCGAGTTAATGGCTGCGAAGTCCCCATTAACGAGCAAAAAAAATAATAAAAGCGTGAACGCACTCTCGGGAGATGTCGGCAAAAAATGTACAAAGTCGAGATAAGCTCAAAATTCAATCTTTCACTATACGATGAATCAACTGAAAATTCGCGGCGGGAAAAAATTAGAGGGAACGATTCGAGCGTCGGGCGCAAAAAATGCGATGACGAAGCTCCTTGTCGCCTCTCTTCTATCGGATAAAAAATGTACTTTTCATAATGTCCCCGATATTGGAGATGTCGAGATCACTCTCAATCTGTGCCGAGAAATCGGTTCTCAGATCAAATGGGATAAAGAAAATAAAACCCTAGAGATCTTTACCCCGGAGGTCAAAACCTCTTATGTCCCACAACGCTACTCCGGATCGAATCGGATTCCCATTTTAATGATTGGGGCCCTTCTTGGGCGGACCGACCAGGATATCATTGTCCCTACAGCGGGTGGAGATCTGATCGGGGCTCGTCCGGTCGATTTTCACATCCGTGCGTTGCAAAGTCTGGGGGCTCGGATTGAGTACCGAGAAATGCGCAAAGAGGGAGCCTATTTTGCTCAAGCTCACCAGGGGTTGAAGGGGACGTCGATCGTCCTTCAGTACCCTTCTGTCGGGGCAACCGAAAATACGATCCTCGCTGCCGTTCGGGCAAAAGGGACAACGGTCATTCAAAATGCTGCTATAGAACCTGAGGTAATGGACCTCATTCTCTTCTTGCAAAAACTCGGTGCCAATATCTCCATTCATGCCGATCGTTCGATCCATGTTCGGCATTCGAATGCTTTTCAGGAGGTAGAACACACGGTGATGACAGATCGGAATGAAGTTCTCTCCTATGCAGTGGCTGCAGTGGCAACCAAAGGGAGGGTGTTCATTGAAGGGGCTGAGCATCTCCATATGATCAGTTTCTTGAATAAACTCCGAGAAATCGGGGGGGGCTTCCTGGTCAGAAAGAACGGTATCGAATTTTTTTATGAAAAAGAGCTCACCGGGGGGGTCCACATTGAAACGGATGTGCATCCAGGGTTTATGACCGACTGGCAGCAGCCTTTTGTGGTGTTGTTAACGCAGGTAAAGGGAACCTCGGTCATCCATGAGACGGTCTATGAAAATCGGTTTGGGTATGTCCAGATGCTCAAAGCAATGGGGGCTGATATTGAATTATTTACCCATTGTTTGGGAGGAAAATCCTGTCGTTTTGCCTCGAGTAATCACCTCCATAGCCTTGTTGTGAAAGGCCCTTCGCCTCTACAGGCGAAGGAATTCTCCATTCCTGACTTGCGCGCAGGTTTTGCGTATGTGATGGCTGCCCTGTTAAGTCCTGAGGAAAGTACGATTTCGAATGTCGATTTTCTTGACCGAGGGTACGAGGATCTGGTTGGAAAATTGGTCTCTTTAGGGGCGGATATTTCTCGACACTGTGCACCTCCTGTCGCGTTTGCTGGCGGTTGATGTACACACAGTTCCTCTCCAAAGAGGCCTAAGCAAACCGGTTTAAAGCTGTCCAATTTCCAATAAAAATTTAATAGCTTTAAATCGGCTTGCTTGGGTCATTTTGGAGTGGAACGAGTATATCCTCGACTTTTGTCTCTTTCCCAGGTAGATTTTCTGCATGGAAAAAGCGGCTATCCCCTACTGGCGTAAACTGCAAAGAGAAAATTTTACCCAAATCAAGGTTCTCGCCTCTTTCTTGCAGTGGCCAGACTCTTTTCTCTCTCAACTCAATCTCACGCCTCGATTTGTCCTCAATCTCCCGCTCCGTTTAGCTGAAAAGATGGCAAAAGGGACTTTGGACGATCCTATCGTCCGCCAATTTGTTCCGCTGAAAGAGGAGACTGTGCTTTCGCAAGGATTTGTGTTAGACCCAGTCCAAGATCAAACATTTTGTAAAACTGAAAAACTTCTCCATAAGTACGAGGGAAGAGCTCTCCTCTTGGTCACGAGTGCCTGTGCGATGCACTGCCGGTATTGTTTTCGGCAAAATTTTCCCTATGCATCTCAGGTAAGTGGTTATGAGAAAGAGATTGAGGAGATTCGATCCAACCCCTCGATTGAGGAGGTGATCTTAAGTGGCGGAGATCCTCTTTCATTAACCGATCGAGATCTCTTTTTACTCCTGGATCAAATTGAGAGGATTCCTCAAGTGAAGCGGATTCGTTTTCACACTCGATTCCCAATTGGAATTCCAGAGAGAATCGATGATGCTTTTCTCTTAGGATTACAAAAGATCAAAAAACAACTCTTTTTTGTGATTCATGCCAATCACCCGAAAGAACTCGATGAGGAGGTGGTGAGCGCTCTTACGAAAGTGAGGTGTTTAGGAATCCCCGTTCTCAATCAGGCTGTGCTTTTGCGAAAAGTCAACGATGATGAATCGGTATTGTTTTCGCTTTGTTCTTCTCTTGTCGATCATGGTATTCTCCCCTATTATCTCCATCAACTCGACCCTGTTCAAGGAACGTCTCATTTTCTTGTCTCCGATGAAAGAGCTCTAGAGCTGATCTCTTTTTTGCAAAAAAAACTCTCCGGCTTTGCAGTCCCTCGTCTTGTCAGAGAAATTCCTGGAAAGTGCAGTAAATCCCCGATTATATACTCGTTCCACTCCAAAATGGCCTAAGCAAACCGATTTAAAGCTATCAAATTCGATTTTCTTGGGCATCTTTGGAGTGGAACGAGTATATGTCTTGAGATAAAAAAACTTCTGTGTTAAAAAAACTCTCTCACAAAAACGGAGGGGGTTTATGGATTACACATCGGGTCATTCGAGTGCAACAGAATATCCTTACGTTATCGATCGAAGAGAGTCCACTTATTCAATCAAACAAGAAGCTTTTTGGTGCATGGAATTTCTCCATGGATGGTGCTCTTGCCAAAAAGCGGAGTTTTTAATTGATCTCGTTTTGCAGTCAAAACCGCTCAAAGTAGTGGAGATTGGTGTGTGGGGAGGAAAGTCTCTTGTCCCTATTGCTCACGCTTTGAAAAAGAATGGGGCAGGAGTCATCTACGGAATCGATCCTTGGGATAAGGTAGCTTCTTTACGCGGAATGAAAAATGAGGGAAGTAAAGTTTTTTGGCAGCTCGCTGATCATGGAGAAGTTTACCGAGATCTCGTGGAAAGAATCAAAGAGTTCGATCTCTCTGCTCAAATAGAACTCATTTGTGCAACTTCTGAGGAAGCTTATAAGATTGACCAGATCGATCTTTTGCATGTCGACGGGAATCATTCCGAAGAAAATTCTCTTTTTGACGTTCAAAAATGGGTCCCTTACGTAAAGAAAGGGGGTTATATCATTTTTGATGACATGACTTGGTTTGAGGGAGGAAAATTCACGACTCAAAAAGCGGTTGAATGGTTAGATGAGCATTGTTTTAAATTAGCTGAATTCACGGATATTTCTGTTTGGGGTGTATGGATAAAATTATAAGAAAATCGCTTTGTTTTTTATTTCTTTCTATTTCTTGTCTTCTTCATGGGCAAGTTCGAAAAGAGTATATTAAAGATCAGGTTTGTGCTCTTTTGCCAAGCATAGAAGGGTGGTGCAGTCAAGAGAAGGCTCTCGCTTTTTTCGATCTCGTATTTGAAGTGGAGCCAGATGTCTGTGTTGAAATCGGGGTGTTCGGAGGGAAATCGGTTCTTCCTGTTGCGTCTGCTCTGAAGTTTTTAGGAAAAGGTGTTGTTGTCGGGATTGATCCATGGGACAAAGCCGAATGCATTAAATACTACGATCCAATTGTCGATGCAGTTGATTTTCAATGGTGGAGTATGCTTGATATCAACTATATTTTTGATTCGTATTGCTCAATGCTGAAACGGTGTGGTTTAAGTGACTTTTGTATTACCGTTAGATCGACTTCTGCTCGGGCTGCTTCTTTTTTTAAAAGCATCGATATTCTTCATATCGACGGAAGCTCTGACGAAGAGGTTTGCAACACAGATGCGCTTCTCTATCTGCCTCTCGTTCGTCAAGGGGGCTACATTTGGATCAACGATGCGATTTGGCCAAAAAGGCAAAACGCTATCGATCTTCTTTCTGAATCGTGTGATTTTGTGAAATCAGTAGATGGGGGAAATTGCCTCTTGTTTAAAAAAAGATAAGGGTAATTATTATACAGGGTGTTTATGCTTCGTTACATGTTCTTGATTCTCTTCTCCTTTGCAGTTGCGTTCGGAGAAAAGATCGATCTTTTAAGCTATGAAAAGTCGGTCTATAGCGAACACGGAGAAGATGGGATTTTAGCCAAAATCTTTGAGCTGATTCCTCCTGAATCTCGCTTCTGTATTGAGTTTGGTGCTTATGATGGGAGGACGGGAAGCAATACTTTTTTGCTCAGGCGACAGGGCTGGAATTGTTTGCTTTTAGATCGGATGTATGCTGATCCATCCTTGAATTTGTACAAGGAGTTCATTCGGTCTGACAACATCAACGAGATTTTCGAGAGATATAACGTTCCTAAAGATCTCGATTTATTGTCTATTGATGTTGATTACAACGATTTTCATCTCTGGAATGCTCTTTCTTCCGATTACCGCCCAAAAGTGGTAATCATTGAATACAATCCGACACATCTTCCTACACAAGACAAAGTGGTCAAATATCGTCCTTTTTATTGCGGGGACGGGACTAATTATTATGGAGCGAGCATGCTGGCTCTCCATGAACTGGGTCGTGCAAAAGGGTATTCTTTGGTCTATGCAGAGTCATCGGGGACAAATCTCTTTTTTGTTCGAGACGATTTGATTGAAAAATATCAGCTCGAATTTGCCGATAGCAATCAAGTAGAGAAGCTTTATAGACAGGGAACCTATGGATTAGGTCCAAATAATGGGCACCGAGCGGACGGAAAGCAGCGTCCTTATTTTCCTTCTCAGGATTTTATTCGGAGATAAGTGGATCATTGAATGAAAAAACTTTTTTGTCTTTTCGTTCTCGTTCTTTCTATCGCGTTTTCAGAGGAGAAGGTCCATGTTTGTTTGGTGATGCATGTTAAGGATAATGGGGCCCTGATTTCCCATTCTTTGATGGGTTGCAGCCACTGGATTGACTGCGTGTGGATTGAGGATCCCGACGCGACTGAGGACACCTTAGAAGAAATTCAGCAGTTTTTACATACCTCTCAGATCCCTGTTAAGATCTCTTCTCAATCACCGGATAGGAAAGAGACGGAGTTGCTTTTTAACAATCGAGAGATGCGCAACTTTTTTAAGTCGCAAGGTTTTTCACTTGCGAAAACCTATCTTCTTCTCATTGATTCTGGAATGCGATTGGAGATTTCCGAGTCGTTGAATAAACAATCTCTTGTCGCATCTTCCTATCTCCTTTTGGAAAAACATCCTCATCTCATTCGCTACAGTAGAAGGCTTTTAAGAGCCGATAAAATGTGGAAAGCAAGCGAGATCTTTTCTGAAGAGGGGGCCCGCTTTGGAGAGGTTCACAAGTTGGTCGGATTGAATTTAATCAATGAAAATTATCTCGATGAAAATAAGATTCATCGCCTTCTCGATCAGTTAGCGATCCATCCCCATGATCGAGGTCTCGTTTTTGACCTGGCTGAAAGCTATAAGAATTTGAAGCGTTACGATGAAGCCATAGAAAAATATAAGGACCGCATTGAGCTCGGCGGGGACCCAGAAGAAATTTGGTTTTCCAAATACATGATAGGACAGTGTTTTGAAGATCTCAAGGATTGGGAGCAGGCGTTACAGTGGTATTTGGAGGCCTATCAAACCGATCCATCTCGACGAGAATCCTTACAGAGAATCTCTGCTCATTATCGATTTACCTCCCAAAATGACCTTGCACACATTTTTGCGAAATATGGATCTTTGCTCCCTGACAACCAGGAAAAAAAACTCTTTGATCCTCAATATTCGAATTACAAATTTGATGAAGATCTCTCGATTGTCTCTTACTATACCCGTTTTCGAGACGATGGATACATTGCTGCAAGTGATCTGTTGATCCAAAAAGGAATTCCTTGGTGGACGAGAGACTTGGCTGCAAAAAATGTCCTGTTTTACGTAAAAAATATTGAGCCTGTTCGGTATCAAAGAATCGAAATTGATCTTCCTCTTATTGAAAAAGGCCACTCTGAACGGTATCATCCAATGAATCCTTCTATTGTAAAAACAAAAGAGGGTTTTGAGCTGATTTGTCGAGCGGTTAACTACACGCAGAAAGGGGCTAAGAATTTTCAGACGATCGAAAGAGATGGAATTTTTCAGACAATCAATTTTTTTGTCTCTTACGACAAAGAATTTCACTTGGTTGATCAAGTGAGAATTAATGAAGATTTTTTCAAAGAAAATAGTTTTCAAACCTCCCGAGTGCGAGGCCTAGAAGATTGTCGTCTTTTTCAATTTGAAGAAGAAAAGTGGTTTACCTCAACCACATGGGATGTAAGTCCTCATGGAGTTCCACAGATTGTTTTAGGACGATTAGGACAGTTCAGTCCTGGAGATGGGATTGCAATTGAAGACTTTATCCCTTTACAAGGACCGGATCCTAGTCGATGTGAGAAAAATTGGCTCCCTTTTGTCAAAGACGGGCAACTGCTCACGATTTATTCGTATGACCCATTTACTGTCTATCGACCCGATGTCGATTCTGGTCGATGCGATCTTTTTTTACGCTACGATCCTCCTGCAGATTTCTCTCGATTAAGAGGGTCGGCAGCTCCTGTAGAATTTGATGATGGCTATCTTCTTCTCGTTCACGAAGTGAGCTTTCTAGAAGATGAATCGCGAGTCTATTTACATCGATTTCTTTTTCTCGATGCCGATCTTAGGGCAAAGAAAATCTCGAGACCCTTTATTTTTAAACATCAGGGAGTGGAATTTTGCACAAGCATGACATGGGATCATGCAAACAAAGAACTTGTACTTCCAATCGGAATAGAAGATCACGAAGCCTTTCTTTGTTTTATCGATCCTCGTCATATCCGTTCTCTTTTGGTGGACTTATGAGGCTCGGGGTAGTTGCGAATTTGCCACTCCCTCTTGTATGGCTCTTATTTTTGTTGTTCCAGTTCTCTCTTGAAGCCAAGCCCATTAAAAAAAAGAAGTATAATGTTTCTATATGCGTTCTGTTTAGAAATGAAGCAAAAAATATCAAAGAATGGATTGAGTACCATCGTTTGATAGGGGTCGATCATTTTTATCTCTATGACAATGGTTCTTCTGATTCTTTTATTAAAGAGATCCGTCCTTATATCAATAAGAAAATGGTGACCCTGGTTCAATGGCCTGTGTTTATTGAAAAGGCGCTAGGACCCGATTTATTCAAATGGGTTTTAGGAGTGCAAATTCCCGCTTATGAAAATGCTTTGCATATGTATGCAAAAAGAGACAGTAAGTGGATGGTTTTTCTAGATATCGATGAATTTTTGATTCCGGTCAAGCATGGGTCTATTGGTGAAGCGTTAGCGTTGTATGATGCCTATCCTGGTCTGACCATTTCATGTGAATGTTTTGACGCTTCATTAGGTGGCGGTGCGGTTTCTCCTCATCTTGTGACAGAGTCTGTGGATATTACGAAGCCTCCTCAGATTTCGCTCGTTGAACGAGTGGATAAGATGATTTTTAAACCTAGTGAGTATGCAGGATTTCTCGTTGCTCCCTACCACTGTCAGTTTGTTGATAACAGAGAGCCTCTCAAATTGGATAAATCGATCATCCGAATTAATAAATATTTGCATCGTCATGCCAAATTGTTAAATCCTCGCAGAAAATGGCTTGTCGACAATCGTAATCTGAGAGAACAAGAAAGAGATGAGATTCTCGAGTTTGGTTACGATATTGAAGATCAAGAACGGGTGATTTTCCGCTTTGTCCCGGAACTGGTTAATCGTTTAAGTCTTTATTAAGGTTGTATTGACAAATAATTAATTATTTGATAATATTTATTTTAAAAAAAATGAGGGTTTTGTATGGTTAATTCAACTCGTAATGAATCCTTTCCTCTACTTTGTTGTACTCAACCTATTGATGATCTGGAGATTAAGATTTCTTCGGTAGTTCAAAAGGCGATTTCTTGGCTGCAAGAAGTTCGTGGCCAGCTAAAGGTGTTTTCAGCGGCTACGCAGGAGAAGATAGGTCCGATCGCTGAAGCGGTTGGCAGAAAAGCTCGAGCTGTGGGAGACTTTGTTTCAGGAGACATGGCTCCTAAAGGAGATCCTGTGGTAGGGGTAATCCTAGGAGGCGTGGCCGACACCACACTGCTTACGAGAAATCTGCTCGCTGCTGTGGCTCCCGCGGCGGTGATTCCTTTTGCCGTATTCGCTCTTCTCGGAGGGGTTTCCCTTGTTCTTGGCGGGGCTTATTTGGTTTTTGACGAAGCGATGAAGGTTTCTTCTGCCTGGGCAAAAAGAGCGTGGGAATCAATGAGTATTGCGACAGGAACTCTCATGACAGCTACCGCGATGTTGCTTGGAGGGGCCTTCTATGCAGTGCAATGGGGTTCTATATTGGCTAAAGCGGCCGGGACTGCTCTCGCAGCGGGTGCTGCTGTACCTCCTCTTTTTTTCACCATGTTAGGCGGGGTCGTGGCTCTCAATAGTTATAAAGCTTATGTCGCATCGGCCTTTCTCCGAGAATTGGAAAAGCAGGAAGATAAGAAAGGATGGATCGAAAAGCAGATGGAAGATCCGCACGCATTTGCATTGAGAACAGGCCTTGACGCGGAGCACGATCCCGTGCTGAATGGTAACTCAAGCGTTGTAACAATCATTGCTCACGTTCAAGAGGCAGCTGGCAATAAGAGGAATCATGCTTTATCGGGAGTTGCCTTTGGTCTTGTGGCAATCGTAGCTCTATCTCTTATTGTTGCTCTGGGGCCCATAGGAATTGCCATCGGCTCGTCCCTCTTTGTGATTGCCGCCTTGATCGGTTTTTACTTCGATGTGGGTAAAGTAAGAGAATTATGTAATAAGGCATTCTCTCATTCGAATCTTTTCCCTTTCGACCGTATTAACTCGACTTTGTACATTTTTTGAACGCGCAGCTCTGAGAGGGGCGTTCAATGATTTTATTCTTTTTTTGCAAGTTCATGGCTGCGAAGTCCCCATTAACGAGCAAAAAAATAATAAAAGCATGAATGCACTCTCCGGAGATGCCGGCAAAAAATGTAGAAAGTCGAGATTAAGAGAGTGGGCTAAAAAGATAGAAGATCGCATACATAATCAAAGTGGGTAGGAAGGCCCCCATAAAAAGTTTGATCGGGTGAATCCCTTCTCGAAAATGGGCTTTGAGTATTGTGTAACCTGCAGGATTGGGAGCGTTCGCAATGATGGTCAATCCCCCTCCTGCAATAATCCCTGTAAAAATGGCGTATTCAAAAAGAGGCCCCCAACTGGGAATCAGAGAGGCTAGGTAAGAAATCGCAGTATTATCATTAAAAGCGGTAAGGCCAATTGCTGTTCCCATGACCGAAAGAGGGGGTTTCTCGTAGAGAAGGTCGACTACCCACCATCCTTGCAAGCCTCCGTGAATCACAAGTCCTGCTAAGAAAAGAGCGATCAGCATAGGTTGCCGAATCTGGATGGGATATTGGTGTTCTCTTGTGATTTGATGGAATCCCATGAAAAAAAGGAAGCTAGCAATAAAGACTGCTGGGTAATGGGAAATTGTGACGATCCAGATAATGAATAAGATATGGATAAAGGTAATCCAGTAAGGGATAGAAGCGATCTCTCCTTCCGAGGTTTGGGTTAAGATTTCTTTTTTATCATTGAGTGCATTGATTTCTTTTCTAAAGTAGAGCCAGTAAAGGATATTTGAAATGACAATTCCTAAAATGGCTTTCCATCCGAAGTTGAGGAATAAATCCAAGCTCGTCCAGTCCCACGCATGAGCTAAGACAAGGACGGCGGGGGAGGCGAAGTCGGTGAGAATTCCTCCAACAGAAATATTGACAAAAAGAAGGGCTAATGTCGCGTAAGAGAGTTTTTGAGGTGGTTCGTAGACATAAAATTGTCGAGCTAGAAGTAGAGCGCAAAGAGTCATCGCTCCGACCTCAGTAATGAAAGATCCGAGGATGGGACCTACAGTCAGAACAGCAAACCACCAAGAGGCAAGAGACCCTCCGAGCAAATGGGCGCATCTTCTCATTGCCATTTCGGCAATATGGATGATAGGGCGAGTGGCCGTGAGAGCTAAAATCACCATCACAAAGAGTGGTTCGGTGTAGTCTCTTGTATTGACATATTCAAGTGCAGTCGACCAGTTATAGAAACTGAAGATGGCAAAGAAAAGGGGAATTGCCCACAGAGCGAAGACAACCTCTACCTGAGAAATAAAAAACAAGAAGTGAAGTCCTGCTGTTCTTTTTCCCCGCCTTTTTTCAAGTCTTTCGGCGAAGATCTGCAATCGATAGGTAAAGAGCGTATGGAGGACTGCGCAGGCAAACAGGATCAGAGAAATTGTATGAAAAGGAGTCCAGTCGAGCTTTTCTAAAGCAAGAACGGAAGCTGGCTTCAGACAGTCGAATTTAGCAGGTTGTTTGGTGATCTCGGCAAGAATTCCCATTTTCTTGCACAATACCTGGGAGCGCTTTTTTTAGGAATAAGATCCACTCTTTTAAGGAGAGTATCTCGGCTCTCGCATCTTCTCTGATGCCAATCGATGCGAGGATTTGCTTTGTTTGCTCTTTCGCTAAGGCCTCCTCTAATGCTCGTGAAAGTGTTTTTCTTCTCTGTTGGAATGCCTTCCGAATCAGAGTAAAAAAAAGAGGAGAGACATTGGCGGGAGGGTCTTTCTTGGTGAGGTGAATGACTGAAGAATCGACCGAGGGTTTGGGATAGAAACAACGGGAGGAGACAAAAAAACGAGAGAAAAGTGTAGCGTGAAACTGGGTAAAGAGGGAAAGAGAGCCGAATTCTTTGGTCCCTTCCTTTGCAAAAACCCGATCGGCAAACTCTTTTTGGACCATCAGAGTGAGAGAGACAAAAGGACGCTCAAAGAATCGCTCGATAAGAGGAGTGGTAATATGGTAGGGGAGATTGGCTACAACTTTTTGAAACTCTATTTGCTGAAAGTCAAAATCGAGGGCGTCTGCTTCATAGACGGTAAGCCGCCTGTCCTCTGTTTGGAGTCTCTCTAGAGCCCTTGCAAAAAGGGGGTCTTTTTCAATCGCGATGACGGTTGCCCCTTGATTGAGGAGTTCTGCTGTTAAGGCTCCGGGGCCAGGTCCAATTTCGAGCACCACATCCGAGGAAGAGATTTGGGCTGTGGCAACGATTTTTTTGACGATGTTCGCGTCGATAAGAAAGTTCTGAGAAAGTCTTTTTTTGGGCTCTGTTCCGAGCTCATTTAAGAAAGGAATCAATTCTGAAAGGCGCATCTGCCTGCCTAGTATACCACGGGGGCTCTTAAAGAGGTATATACTCGTTCCACTCCAAAGAGGCCCTAAGAAAACCGAATTTAAAGCATCAAATTTTCAATAAAAAAATTGGGGTTAATATTAATTCAATATTGACCCCAATTTTTTATTGGAAATTTGATAGCTTTAAATCGGCT
>DAIDIZ010000018.1 GCA_027451585.1 Chlamydiota bacterium | reverse complement strand
TTTTTCTCCCTTCAGGATCTCCATTACTGCCTTAAGTTTAAACTCAGGGGAATGTTTCCTTCGTATTCGGGTCATTTTCTACCTCCATTTTTAGAGAGGTTATTAGTTTAGAGGGTGGTCCGAATTTTTGGGACCATTATAATGCTTTAAATTCGGTTTTCTTGGGCCATTTTGGAGTGGAACGAGTATATATCGAAAAACATGGAAGACCTAAGCATCACGAAAATTGAGAGAGGAATCGAAGATCATTCTGGGTGAACAGACGTATGTCGGGGATCCCTGTCTGTAAAATCACGAGTCTCTCTATCCCCATTCCCCAGGCGTATCCGGAATAGACTTCGGGATCGATTTTCCCATTTTTGAGGACGTTGGGATGGATCATCCCGGCACCTAGAATCTCGAGCCAGCCAGAGTGTTTACAAAGACGACACCCAGAACCTTTACAGGCGGTACACCGGACGTCCACTTCCATACCAGGTTCTACGAAGGGGAAATAACTGGGACGAAAACGGGTCTCTACTTTTATCCCAAATAATTGATCTAAAAATGATTCCATTGTCGAAAGAAGATCGGCAAAGGAAACCCCCTTATCGATATAAAATCCTTCGACTTGATGGAAAAAAACGTGGGAACGTGCGGAGATGTCTTCATTGCGAAAACATCTACCTGGGGCCACCATACGAATGGGAGGTGTAAATGATTCGATGGCATGGACCTGAACATTGCTCGTATGGGTCCTCAACAGAAATCCTTCATTGAGATGAAAGGTGTCTTGCATATCGCGAGCAGGATGGTCCGGAGCAAAATTAAGCCCGCCAAAATTGTAGTGCTCTGTATCAACATCGGGCCCATATTGAATCGAAAAACCCATCCCACTGAGAATGGTCAATACCTTATCCATCATCTGATGGATTGGATGACTCCGACCAAGAAAACCTCTCTTGCCTGGTAGGGTAGGATCAAGAGATTCTTCTCGAATCCGATGAGCTAATTCCTCTCTTTGAAGCCGGTCAAGGGTATGGGTACAGTGAGAGGTGATCTCTTCCTTGAGATCGTTAATGACCTGTCCAAAAACAGGCCTTTCTTCAGAAGAACAGTGCCGCAATTCTTGCATAAGGGTCTGAACAGACCCCTTTTTGCCGAGATATTTCGTCTTGAGAGAATCGAGGTCTTTGACCGAAGAGGCCCCCTTCAACTCTTGATGAAAAGAAGTTCGAAGGGACTCAATTTGCTCGTGAAGAGAAGACACGAAAACCTCTCAGGGCTTAACTTACGCAGCAAGACGCTCTTTTGCAGCATGCACGATTTGGGCAAATGCACTCGGATCTCGGATCGCAAGCTCAGAGAGCCATTTTCGATTGATTTCACATCCTAAACGTTTCAGCCCATTCATGAATTTACTATAGGAAACTCCATGAATCTTTGATGCAACACCAATCCGTGTCACCCATGTGTTCTTGAACTCTCGCTTCCGAAGCTTCCGATGCTTGTAGTTGAATGCAAGCGCCGACATGAGCGCATCTTTACTCAGCTTCAAGTGGTTCTTTCGATCGCCGTAAAACCCTTTACACTTCTTGAGCAACCTTTTCGTTCTTTTTCTCGCTGCAACTGAATTGGTAATCCTTACCATGGTTATACCCCCATCATCACTTTAAACATTTTAACCTGTCCTTCATCGACAAGGGCTGGTTTGGCCAACTTGCGCTTTCGGTTGGAACTTTTCTTTGTGAGAATATGACGTCGTCCGGGATGGGTTCTTTTCAGTTTCCCTGTCCCTGTCACTTTAAATCTGGCTTTGACCGCTTTGCGGGTCTTCATCTTAGGCACTGTCCGTTCTCCTTCTTAAGGCTATTGCACCGGTTTTGGCTTCTTTCCGCTCGGGGATAAGACGGTACTCATCGTCTTTCCCATTAATTTAGGTGGGGATTCCATCAAGGCAATATCGGAAAGGTTGACACAAAACTGGTCGACAACCTTCTGTCCGAGATCGATATGGAGCATCTCCCTTCCTCTAAACATGATACTAATGCGAACTTTATTCCCTTTAAGGATGAATTCGCGCGCATGCTTCAATTTGGTTTGGAAATCGTGATCATCAATATTGGGCTTCAATTTGACTTCCTTAACCCGGATCTGTACTTGCGCTTTCTTACTATCCTTCTCTTTCTTCTGCTGATGATACCGAAACTTTCCGTAATCAACGATCTTAACTACAGGAGGTTTAGCTGCTGGAGAGATTTCAACGAGATCGAGTCCCGCCTCCTCTGCCCGGCTAAGCGCCTCTCTTAAAAACATGATTCCAATCTGTTCTCCGCTTTCGGAAATCACTCGGACTTTATCAGCTCGAATTTCTCTATTAATTCTCAAAGTCTTTCACCTTCAAACTATAGCAGTTCTAACAAAAGGGAGAGGTTTCTCTCAACCATTATGTTACAACGGACGATATCTTTCGCCACTATGCTCACCGCGCTCCATTGTCTCCCAAGCCGATCTTCGACAAGAAAATCGAGATTTTCGCCATCTGAAGCCCCCTTTACTACTTCGAAAGGCCAGTTTAATTCTCGCAGAGCTCGAGCTAAACAGCCCTCTCTCCTCTTCCAAGGAGTCAGAGAGATCGAATAGTTAAGACCCAACATAGTAAGTGTTTTTCGAATGGATTGCAAGAGCGAATTTTCTTGCCCCACAAGCGCGGTTACCTGAATTACCTCGGAAAAAGGGGGATCAAAAAAACCAACTTCTTCGATCGGGTCTACAGAAGATTCTATAAAGGAGGTCTGAAAGAGAACGGGAATCTCTTTGAGGAGCTCTTTTTCAATCTCTGATCTATTTTGCAACGCACTGATTTCCAATGAAAAAGGAGGCATGTTTTTTCGATAAAGAGAGATGATTTCCTCTTTTCTACGGAGCCCAGAAGAGAGCCAAACAAATTGACCTAAAACCGATTTCCAATATTTTTTTTGTTCTCCTCGCTTGAGATGTTCCTTATCGGGGTACTCCCTTCTTTTTTTCAAGAAAAGTTTTAACTCTTCTTTGGTCTCACCGACAGTCCCTGTGATTCGGATCTGTTTTCCATCGAGTTGGGTGGGGGGGAAGATTTTGATGTGTTGAACTGAAGAGGTATTCTCAAGAAATCCCTCTTCTGAGACAAGATCGACGAAGGAGCCTATTTGGATAAGGGAGAAAAGGCCTGCCCCCTCTATTTGTTTGGAAAGAAGGCGATGACCTTTGCTTTCGAGAAACCCTTTGGCGCTTAAAGCAACCATTTCAAAAGAAGAGATCTCCCGCTTTTCTTTGCCAATTTGCTTCATTTTTTCTTCAATTTGGAGATGGAGCTCGGGATGGATCGGATGAGGAAAGACAAAATCGTAGTAAAACCCAGAAGGAGTTGCTCCTCCACAAATGAGATCGACCCCAGGGAATGTTTCATAAAGAGCCGCAGCGAGTACTTCGGCTGCAGTACGGCGTAAAGAAATCATCATATACTCGTTCCACTCCAAAGATGTCCAAAAAAACCGAACTTAAAACGTCAATTTCAAGCGGCACGGAGTATAAATGGGATGTAGCTGACTCGAACAGCCGACCTCCACGATGTCAACGTGGCGCTCTAACCAACTGAGCTAACACCCCGGTTACGAAAGAAAGAGGGTATACTATATTATACCAGATTATGAAGCAAAAAAAATCGCATCTTTCTTTGGCAAAAAATTATTGGAAGGAGCTCCTAAATCCCGACGATTTTGTCATTGACGCCACCTGTGGTAACGGTCATGATACGGCGTTTCTTTCGACTCTCTTACCCAACGGAGGGATCTATTCTTTTGACATCCAAGAAGAGGCCCTTGAAAAAGCGAAACTTCTCTTAGGCCCCGCTTCAACGAGGGTTTCTTTTTTCCTTCTCTCTCATGCTGAATGGGAGAAACTGACCTTTCCAAAAGCACCACGGCTGATCGTCTACAACTTAGGGTATCTTCCCGGGGGAAATAAAGAACTCACCACAAGAACGCAGACCACCTTAAAAAGTCTTTATGATGCCCTCTTTCTCTTAAGTGAAGATGGAGCCTTATCCATTATGTGTTATCCTGGGCATGAGGAGGGGCGAATCGAAGAAGAGGCAATTAGAAAATGGGCAGAAAAACTCCCTTCCCATAAGTGGCTTAGTTGTCATCACCAGTTTGTCAACCGGCTGAGATCTCCCTCTTTGTTCTGGATAGAGTCCATCAGATAGAAACTTCCACAGATCACGTTTTTCTTATCTGGACGCAGAGCCTCTTGAAGGGAGGAGGCGATCTCAATTAGGGGAAGGTATTCTTTTAAAACAGAGGGCCTTTCCAATCTCTGCTTTTTCACCAATACAGCTGAGATCGAACTGGCCTTGGGCGAGATCAAATCAAGGCAAGCCTTCCAATTTTTGTCTTTGGAAAAAGCGACTAGAAAATGAAATTTTTCCTCGCTGGGAAAGTGCATCTGCAATGCTTCGATCAACTTTTCAAACCCGCTTGGGTTATGGGCAACATCGATGATCAAATTATCCCGTATTTCAAAGCGGCAGGGAGGTCTCTTTTTAAGCCCTTCTGCGATCGAAGTTTCCGAAATTGCGAGCTTTTTAAGAACAAGTCTTGCCACCTCTTGGTTTTCTAGATCATAAAACGGGCAAGACGGAGCGTGAATCGCCTCAGGGAAAAAGGGGGCGGCCGATGGTCCCGTGATGAGAGGGACTCCAGGTTTAATGATCCCCCCTTTTTCCCGAGCAATTTCCTCGAGAGTGCTCCCCAGAATGTCCATGTGATCATAACCAATTGAGGTGATGACACTCACCTCAGGGACAACCACATTGGTTGCGTCGAACCGGCCTCCAAGGCCCACCTCAACTACGGCAAAGTCCACTTTCTGTTCTTGGAAGTAGAGAAAAGCAAGTGCTGTAATGAGGTCGAAAAAACCCTCCACTTTCCCATCGACCCGAGCGAAGAGTCTTTGGAAATCTTCTCGAGAGATCATCTCTTGATTGACCTGTATCCGCTCTCGGACATCGATGAGATGGGGAGATGTATAGAGGCCTACTTTAAATCCTTCTATTTCTAAGGCACTTGCGATCTTTTGCGTGACCGATCCCTTGCCGTTCGTACCGGCAACATGAATCGTCTTATACGATCTATGAGGAAATCCTAATGCTCGGTCAAGGCTGAGAACCGGCTCTAGAGATTTTCCCCTTGGATTGCGACGCGTAAACAGTTCTTCAACAAATGGTTCCCAGAGCATCAAAAGTAATCCGATCGACCCAAGAAGAGCCAAGTTCGATGTGAGGTTTATAAAGGCCGTGGTAATCAGAGCCTCCTGTGGCGATCCATTTTTTTTCCAACACCTTTTTCAAAAAGGGGGCTTCAAATGATTTCGGTAAATGGCCATAGTAGCATTCAAGCCCGTCAAAGGGGAGAGAAAACAGGTATCGCAAGAGAGATCTTTTTTTCATGAAATGGGGGTGAGCGAGAATGGCTTTCCCGCCGGCGCCGTGAATGGCCCTGATTGCATCGGAAGGCGTTAGCTTAAATCCAGAGACATAGCAAAGAGCACCCTCTTTGAGATACCGATTGAAGGCTTCCTGAATATCTTTCACATATCCCTTTTCCACCATTGCTTGAGCTATATGAGGTCTTCCGATGATTCGTTTCCCTTTCCAACGCTCTTCATCGATCACCAGTCGATGGGCAGCTAATTTTTTCAACATCTCTCGATTGCGAACCTCTCTTCTTTTCTGTACTTCTTCGAGACAATGGATTAAAGAAGGAGCTTTTAAATCAAAGTGGTAGCCTAGAACGTGAATAGCAGTGCCTTCCCATTCAGAGGAGAGTTCCACTCCCGTCATCAGAGCAAGGTCCATTCTTTCGGCAAGTTCAAAGAGCTGCTCACTATACGCCTCTATCGTGTCATGATCGGTGATCGAGAGTCCCGAAAGGCCCTTTTCGTTTGCCATTTTGAGCAATGCCTCAGGAGAGTCTGAGCCATCGGAAAAGAAAGAGTGACAGTGAAGATCTGCACGAAATTCATTCATAGGAGATCACCCAAATTTCTCTTTCCAAAAGGATCCCTTTTTCTCTCTTCACTTTTTCCTGTACCTTTTGAATCAACTCCAACACCTGCTCGGCTGTTGCTTTTTCTTCATTCACAATGAAGTTGGCGTGCATTTCAGAGACCTTCGCCATCCCCACCTTGGCCCCTTTAAGACCGCATTCTTCAATAACCCTTCCCGCAGAGAGTGTAGTCGAGGGGTTGCGAAAGATACAACCAATGCTCTTGGCCTGCAAAGGCTGTGTTTTTTTTCGATATGCAATGATCTCGATCTGCTTTTCCCTTGCTTCGGGCTGTTCAGGACACAAAGAAAAGGTAGCAGATAAAATGGCTCCTTGCATCTTTTGAAAGCAAGAAAAGCGATACCCAAAGGAAAGCTCTTCTTTGCTGTAGGAAGAAAGAGTCCCATCAGCATGGAGATAGACCACTTTTGACAAGGAAAGACAAGTCTCTTTCCCATTTGCTCCCGCATTCATGAAGATAGCGCCGCCAACACTTGCTGGAATCCCTGCAGCAAACTCGAGACCTGAGAGCCCTTTTCGAGCAGCCTGAGTTCCTAAAAGAGAAAAACTATAACCAGAGCCTACCTCAACAACAGAGTCTTTCCAATTGCAAAAATCGATTCGATTCAACAGAACAACCCCACGGAAACCACGATCATCAAAGAGGCAGTTCGATCCTTTGCCCAACACTAAGAAGGGGAGTTTTTTTTCTCGGGCAAACAGAAATCCCTCGCGCATCTCCTCAAAAGAGGTTACGGGAGCAAAATAGAGAATGGGACCTCCAATGCCGAAGGTAGAAAACTCATGCAGAAATCGATCCGAAACAAACTCAAGAGGCATATACTCGTTCCACTCCAAAGATGCCTAAGCAAACCGATTTAAATCTATTTGAAGGATACCAGGCACAAGACTTATATCGAAACAATATGAAGAATCGGTTTGCTTAGAGCAACTTTGGACTGGAAGAGGTACAAAGGGAATGGGACTTGTATTCTTTGTCGAGAATAGCGTTCACAAACTGGGCACTTTCCGGAGAGCCAAATTTCCGTGTAAGGCGGATTCCTTCAGAAATGGCCACAAGAGGAGGCAACGAAGGATCAAATAACAACTCATAAAGACCGATCCTTAAAATGGTCTTTTCTACTTTAGAAATCCGATCAACGGTGTAATCGGTCGAATAGGTCTCGATTTTATGATCGATTTCTTCTTTTTTGGCCAAGATATGACAGGCCCTTTCGTATGCTGTGAGAACCGCTTTCTTGGTCACTTTCAACTCCCCCATCACCATCGCAAGAGTCTCATCTAAGTTAGAGCTTGAGAACTCATTGCTATAGAGAAGAAGGAAAATGATCTCACGAAATTTTTGAGGAGGTAACGCCATATCCAGGAAGAATACCACAAAAGAGAAAGAAAGACAAAATGATTGATCCGATTTTTGATAATTGATATTTTAATTTATATGCTGGGCGTCTTCCTCGATTCAGAAACCAACGGTTTAAACTCGCGCGTTCATCGAATAGTTGAAATTGCATTTAAGATCGTCGATCTTTCTACTGGCTCTCTCAAAGGAGAATACGAAACAGTCATCGTCCAATCAGAAGCTGAATGGGAGAGAAGCGATCGGGAGAGCCTGAAAATCAATGGCTTTACTTGGGAAGAAACGGCTAGAGGCAAGCCTTTAGAGAAGGTTTCTCAAGAAATTATTGAGCTTTTTGCAGATCACAAAATCCAAAGAACAAAAGCTGTATTCATTTGCCAAAACCCCTCCTTTGATCGGGTATTTTTTTCACAAGTCGTTGATCCTCATACCCAAGAGGCGCTCTACTGGCCCTATCATTGGCTGGATCTTGCCTCAATGCATTGGGCGATCACGATGGAAAAAGCGGCCCAGAAAAAAGGACCTTTCCCGTGGGAAATCGGCGTTTCTAAGGACAAAATCGCCTCTTTCCACCATTTGCCTCCTGAAGAAAAGCCTCATCGAGCCATGAATGGCGTTTCTCACTTACTTCTTTGCTATCAAGCTGTCGTCGGATTTCCATTGAAATAAAAAATATTTTTAGTTAAAATATATCTAAATTAAAAGAGAAATAAGATATATATGACTATACAAGAAAATAGACCACATCAAATAGGCAGTCTTTTACAAACATTCCCTTTATTTTACACCCTAAGTCAGCTAAGTCAGCCCATCATTCCTATGTCCATGCTCCTTCTTTTGGCTCAGGAGGGATCAACATCTCGCGGAGGAAAGTCTCCAATAGGTTACTGTCTTCCTTTGATCTCCTTAGCCGGTAACGCGATTCTCTCTCATGTCCTCTTCGGAAATACGGAATCGAGATCTGTCGCTGGACGGATAGCCAGCTCCGCTTGGATAATCGGCGCAGCATTTACGACTGCAGGCAGGTTTGAGTTACTGAGAAAATCGTAGACTCGCTCTCGGCCCAGAGAGGTCAGTAACTCGAGCGATCGAGTCGCACCTTCCCTCTGAAAATTCGATAGATCCACCATCCATAGGCTAAGACAAGAGGAACCCCGATCACAACAATGACGAGGAGATTCTTGATTGTCTTTCCTGTTGAGGCTGAATTAAAAATCGTCAAACTATGGGTCGCCGGCTCTATTGTAGAAGGGACAATTGTAGGGTAGGTGCCAAGTCCGTAAAGGACCAAAAGAAGAGCTATGCTCAATGCGGACGAAAGAAACGCCCATCCATCATTCTTTTTCTTCACTTGATATGGAATATTGATGATCGCAAAAAAGGAAAGTAGGGGAAAAATAAAAAGGAGCGGGTGCTCATGAAAATTCTCCACCATGTGGGGCATATAAATGAAAGTTGCAAAAGAAGTAATCACATACCAGAAAAGAAAGACCATGATCGCCGGATTGATCCACTTTTGCACTGTCGTATGGGACTCTCCATCTGTTTTCATATTGAGATAGGTGGCTCCGTGCATCGCAAAAAGGGCGGCCGTTGTAATTCCAACTAAGATGGCGTAGGGGTGGAAAAAGTAGAGAAAATCGCCTGTATAATTTTGCTGGGCATCAAGGGGGATTCCTCGGATCATATTCCCAATGAGAATCCCGAGGATGATGGCTACGAGTATGCTCGAAAAGGAAAAGACGACATCCCAAAGCTGTCTCCATTTCTTAGAGTCTCTCTTACTTCTAAATTCAATTGCCACAGCCCGGAACATGAGTCCTGCAATGAGAAACATGAGAAGAGAGTAAAACCCTGAAAAAATGGTTGCATAAACGTTAGGAAATCCGGCAAAAAGAGCTCCCATAATGATCACCAGCCACACTTCATTTCCATCCCAAACCGGACCGATAGCATTTAAAAAAGTGCGCCTTTGATGATCGTTTTTTCCAAACAGATGCAAGGAGCCAACGCCTAAATCAAATCCATCCAGTACCGTATACATGACGACGGAAATCCCGATGACTGCATACCATAATGTTTCTAGAAACATAGATCCCTCTCAATACTCATTTCCGGTATAAAAACTCAACGTGAATCAGGATAGCTGATATCAGCTACATCCCGATAAATCAAATCTCTTTCCTCTTCCTTCTCTGGCCCGTGTTTAATTTTTCTGTCGAGAAGGAAAAGAAAAAGGGCGAATAAAAGTAAGTAGACAACAATGAACATCACAATCGATGCTGCCACTTGCGTCGTTCCAATATTGGTCGATACTCCATCGGCTGTTTTCAAAAGCTTCCAAACCACCCACGGCTGCCTTCCCATCTCAGTTGAAAACCATCCCGCCTGTTGAGCAATATGTGGACAGCCAACAGAAAAGATCAGCGCCCAAAGAAGCCAAGGTCTGTTTTCCAGCTTCTTTCGTTTCCAGTACCAAATTCCCAATACGTTCAATAAAAACATGAGGCCCCACATCAGCACCATAATATGGTAGGTCTGAAATACGACGGCCACTTGAGGCCATTCATCGCGAGGGATTTGATCAAGACCTGTAACGGGGGTTTTGAAATTGCGATAGGTTAGAAAACTCAACATTCCTGGAATTTTAATCGAATGGACCTTCTCTTCCTGAGGATCAACCCAACCCACAACCGATATAGGCGTTGATTCTTGGGTTTTATAGATCCCTTCAAAAGCAGCTAGCTTGGAAGGTTGATACTTAGCAACCAAACGGGCACTGCTATCTCCTGAAAAAAGCTGTAAGAGGAGAAAGAAAAGCCCCATGTACAACCCCAACCGCATCATGGGTCGAGCAATCTCTAGATGTCTCTTTTTTAAGAGATAATAGGCTGCAACACTGATCACAAAAAACGCCCCTGTAATCCAACAAGCCAATAGAACGTGAGCGAGTCGATCCATCGATGAGGGATTGAAAACAAGATCCCAAAAACCATTAGCAATCGCTCTCGACCCAAACGGGGTTTGTTCAATCGAGTATCCAGCTGGGGTCTGCATCCACGAATTAGCAACCACAATCCAAACAGCGCTGAAGTGAGCTCCAAAACACACACAAATCGTCGAAAAATAGTGGAGCTTTTTCCCGACTCGGTCCCATCCAAAGAGAAGAACTCCTAGAAATCCTGCTTCAAGAAAAAATGCGAAAATCCCTTCTGACGCAAGCATATTGCCAAAGACATCTCCAACATAGCGCGAGTAGCGAGCCCAATTGGTTCCGAATGCAAAAACTTGAACAAGTCCCGTTGCAACGCCCAGAGCAAACGTGAGGGAAAAAATCTTGACCCAGAATTGGGTCATCTCTTTGTACTTGATCTTCTTTGTTTTGAGATACATTCCTTCCATAATGACAAGCATAAGACCAAGACCGATGCTCATCGGAGGGTACAAGTAGTGAAAAAAACAATTCAGTCCAAACTGAATCCTTGAAAGTGTTAAAACATCCATAAGGACATCCTCTGTTTTTTCTCATTTATATTTCAAGAAAAAAATTAACATAAGGTATATACCGAAGAAGTGATGAAAAAGAACCTGCCTCTTCTCTCTCTTTGGGCATTTTCTCTCTTTGCAGAGATCCCTCTTACCTCCCTTTCTCTCAAACAGGCTGAAAACATTGCCCGCGAATACAACAAAGCGCTTTTGGTCGCAAAAGAAGGAACAACGCAAGCTCAAGAGAGAAAAGATCAGGCTCTCTCAAGATGGCTCCCCTCTTTGCTCTATCGAGCCGAATTTTCCGACCTGCAAAAGAAAGAACTCTTCTTCAATATCTTCGATCCTCATCGCCCTTATATCCCAAGTCACAGAGGATATGGAAGTATTCTGGAACTCTCTCAACCGCTCTTTTCTGCCGATCTTTTCTTTAATCTAAAAGCCAAACAAAGGGAATCGGAAGTCGTTGAATGGGAACAGGCCTCTACAGTCAATGAGCTCCTTTTTGCGGTTCGAAAGGAGTACTACTCTGTGGTCACCACCCAAATCTCTTTGGATATCGAAAGAGAAAATATCAATTACCTTTCGTTTGCGCTCGAGCAAGAACAAAAAAAACTCGAAGCGGGGAACTCCACTCCTCTCGAAGTCAATCAAAGCAAAGTGGCCTTATCCAACGCGATCTCTCTTTATTATCAGACGTTGCAAAAACTCAAAACGGCGCGCAATCGCCTCATACTCGCTCTGGGAATTGATCCACTTCTCGAACCCAATATGGAACTGTCGGAAAAAGAAATTCCTCTCTACTCAACGCCGGAAATTGCGTTCAAACTTCAATGCGCTGCGACCCAATATGGTTACCTAAATGATCAAATCCCCTCAACGTCCGATTTTCTCGACCACATCCAAACAATTGAAAAAGCGAAATCGCTCATCCTTTTTTCTGATCAGGAGGTGTTTCGCTATCTCGAACTAGCCGTCCTCTATCGACCCGACTTAAAAGCAAGGAAGCTCCAAATCGAGGTGGCAAATGAAAATGTGAAGGGCAAACAAGGGCATTATCTTCCACAAATCAACGGATATGCGAGATACTCCTACAATGATGGCTATTTAGGAGCAAAACCTTTCTCCTCAGAAAAATATTATTGGTCTGCTGGAATTACTCTCTCCTGGAATCTCTTTGACAGCTTTTTACGAGAACACGAAATCCGAGAGGCGAAATCTGTTAAACAATCAACCCAAATTCAATACGACCACAAGCTCCAAAAGGTTGAAGTCGAGATCCGCAACGGTCTTTATGTTCTCGAAGAAGCCATCATGGCTTATCTCTCATCCCAGCAAGCTGTCTTTGTCGCCGACCAAGCAAGATGCCAGGCCGCAGAAAAACTCCAATTTGGGAAAATCCCCCCTCTCGAGTACCGAGACGCCGTCAATATGCTTTTGCAGTCGCGCAAGACAAAAAACGAAGCGAGCCGTTCCCTCATCGAAGCTTACTTCGATCTTCGCTACGCGGTCGGAATCGACGCATCTATCTAATAACAAACATGTTAAGCGTTTGATTAAAAACGAATCTTGCAAAGATTGTGCAAAGCAGTATATACCGAACGTGTCTTAAAAAAAATTGAAAAGTTATGTTTCATTGGATGCCAGTTGTTGAAATCTTGATCATCGCTATCATGATCAACTACATTCTCTCCTTTCTATGGAACACAAAATCGATGGATCTTGTTTTGGGATTCTTCGTTTTTCTCCTTATTTTAGGAGCTTCCAGCTGGCTTAATCTTCCCGTGTTGCACCGGATCATGGTTCTGTTCGGTAATGTGCTTGTCATCGCAATCATCGTGATTTTCCAACCAGAACTGCGGATGGCTTTATCAAAACTTAGTCTGAAGGGAAAACGGCGCAGAGAGATCACTTCATTTGATAAATTCTTAGATCAGCTCGCCAATTCGGTCTACCGGATGTCTGAAAAGAGAGTCGGGGCGCTGATCGTGTTAGAAAATGAAGACTCTCTCCAGGAATATGTGCAAAAGGCGATTTCGCTCAATGCCGAATTTTCTTCTGAGCTCATCGAGACGATTTTCGCGACCAATACCCCTCTTCACGATGGGGCTGTCATCTTAAGAGATCAAACCATTGTTGCTGCAAGCGCTATTTTGCCTCTTGCAGAGGATTCCTCTCAAATCGCTCGATCAATGGGAACTCGTCACCGAGCTGGGCTTGGGATGAGTTATGTCTCCGATGCGTTGGTGATCGTCGTCTCTGAAGAGAGCGGAAAAGTCTCTGTGGCAAGGGAAGGGATCATGACAAGAGGGATCAAAATCGATCGCTTTAAAGGGATCATTCGAAGTATCTTCAATCCTTCTGAAGGGGGTGTCTCTCGATCGAAGTTCAATATTTTGGAATGGATAAAAACGTGATTTCATTCATCAAAAAACTTTTACTCCAACACTGGCAGAGAAAACTGATTTCGCTTGCGCTTGCCATCATCATTTGGATCATCACCTATCATTCGATGACCGTATCAAAGGTGGTGTCTGGAGTTCCGGTACGGATTGTCCACTTACCTCCAGGAAAAACCATCGAAGGGATGATGGAAAATGGCCTTTTAGGAACCAAAGTCACTCTCAATCTCAATGGTAATAAAGAGAGCCTTGAAAATCTCTCTCCTAAAAATCTCGAGATCTTAATCGATGCCTCTGGCCAACCCGATCAATGGATTGCTGATATTTCCAAAAAAAATCTCCACTGCACCAATCCTGATATCGATCTCCATAAAACCATTGCCAAAGTCTCTGGGCAAGAGATCATCATCAAACAGAGCAAGCTTGTTTCGGAAAAAATCCCGGTCTTGATTACCCAACCGATCGGAGAAGCTCCTAAAGGATACCAATTCCTCGATGTTTGGCCGTACCAACTCTATCTCACTGTAAAAGGTCCTGAAGACCTCGTGAAAAAACTCAAAACACGAGGTCTCAAACTCACTTTCAATCTCAATGATATTTCTAGATCGGAACTCGATGCATTGCAAGGAAAAAAACAAAATGATGAAGTGAGTTTTCCCGTCCCTTCTAATTGGAAAAAGATTTCAGTCCCCCCTATTTCCGACCAATCTCTTGAAATCGACGATCCTCAAGCGAAATACTTAAGAATCGACTTCTCGAGACAAGACTTTTTACCCGTCGGCAATTTCTTACCCATTACCATTTTCTTTCCCGCTAAACACAGCGGCACTTTGAACCCCGATACCTATTCCATCTCGACCAATGACTTCGTCGTGAAAAAAAATGGGATTAAAGTTCTCGCCATCCCTCTTTATGCCCAAGGAATTAGCCGCCTCTTTTTAGATACGGTCAAAGATATGATCCAAATCACTGCGATCGCCGCCCCCAAATCGGAAAGAGATACCCTTCTTTGGAATGCTCAATTCGTCTATCCTCAAGAGCTTGAAAATCGGTATGTATCGAAAGTTCTCTCAGAAGCAGGAGATGATTCGTTTGACATTCTTCCTCATATGAGAGAAGATTATCTGCGCAATCGTTTTCGCAGGTATATGAATCGTTTTCGCTTTTACACCGCAAATCATCAAAAATTAAATTTAAAAATTGAACTTCAAGCGAATACTATTTCGGTGCACCCCGTCAACGATCTTTCTCCAACAGAACAGTAAGAGGTCTTTATACCATCTATAAATGTACAAAGTCGAGATAAAGACTATTTTTGATTGATGGTATACCGAAAATTCAGGTTGTCAGAGTGAAGCATGTCGTCATTTTAAAATCGGGAGCGCAAAATAGCGGAGGACTTGAGAAATATGCCTCAAGAATCGCTTCAGCCTTTGTGCAAAAGGGGTCTCGGGTCAGCGTCTTAACAACAGGAACTCCCAGTTCCTCTCCTCAGACAGCTCCTATTTCCTTTCATCCGGTTAAGACAAGTAGATGGCCCTCTTTTCTCCGAATGGAGGAATTCGATCGTTTTGCGAAAAAATGGATCGAAGAGGAAAAACCAGATCTCATTTTCGGCATGGATCGCAATCGGTTCCAAACCCACATTCGAGCAGGTAATGGTGTCCATATCTCCTATTTAAAGAGTCGGATTCTCACCGAAGGAAGGTGGAAACACTGGATCTGTAGGCTCAATCCGATGCACAGAAAGATCTTGGAACTTGAAAAAACAGCTTTTGAACACCCTTTACTTAAAAAAATCTTTGCCAATTCTCATATGGTCCGCTCCCAGATTCTTGAGCATTACAAAATTGAGCCGAGTAAAATCGAAGTGATCCACAATGGAGTCGAGTGGGAAGAAATGGAGGGCCCTTTCTCTAGACGAAAGGAAGAATCGCTTGCCTTTGCGAAGCGATTCCATCTCGATCCCGATACTTTTTACTTTCTCTTTGTCGGCAATGGCTACTTAAGAAAGGGGCTCGGGACTTTGCTCCAAGCTCTTTCGAGGATCTCCTCTCACTCTTTTCAGCTTCTCGTCGTCGGAAAAGACAATCAAACTGAATATTTTCAGGCCAAGGCTGTCGAACTTGGCTTAAAAAACCACGTCCGCTTTTTTGGATCGATGGAAGACATCACCCCCTTCTATCAATTATCAGACGTTCTAGTTATCCCCTCTTTTTACGATCCTTTTGCCAATGTGACCATTGAAGCTCTTGCGATGGGCCTTTTCACTGTCTCTTCGAAACAAAATGGAGGTCATGAAATTCTTACAGCTGATAATGGGATCGCAGTCGACAATCTCTTGGAGATCGATTCTCTGGTCGGGGCATTAGAGAGCTGTCTAAAGAGAAAAAAAAATGACCAAAGTGCCCGCCACATTCGAGACAGCGTGGCCCATCTCGACTTTTCAAAACAACTTCATCAACTCATCCAGGCCTGTGAATAAAGAATCGTTTTACTACTCCATTACTCGGATCTGGACTCTTCCTTTTAGCCTGATGCCCTATTCGTGGCTCCATAGGATCGGGAAATGGGTGGGTTGGCTCGCCTTTTACTGTATGCGGGACTACCGGAAAAGAAGTTTAAGTAATTTAAGCTTAGCTAAAGACCTTGCCCTTTCGAAAAAGGAGCTCTTAAAAATCGCTAAGCAATCGTTTCAAAACTTAGCGATCAACTGCCTGGAATATCCCCGTTTAGCGAGGGAAAAAGACTTTTCTCAAGTGATCACGTGTGAAAACCCGGAAGAGGCAGATCGACTTCACCAAGAAGGTAAAGGGATCATTTTCTTTTGTGGCCATCTTTCTAACTGGGAAGTGCTCTTTCTCGATGGGACCACTCGAATGAAAGGGATTGCGATTGGCAAATCGATCAAAAACAAGAAGCTCTACCACTGGATTGTCTCAATTAGAGAAAAAAATGGGGGGAAAATCATCTCTCCCCACAATGCGTTACGAGAAGCTTTTCGAGCCTTAAAAAAAGGAATTTTCGTTGGGATCGTCGGCGACCAAGGGATGCCTGACAGCGGTTATTCTTTCCCTTTTCTCGGGAGAAAAGCCTGGACATCCACAGCGCCAGCTCTTCTTGCCTATCGAACTGGTTGCCCGATTATCTTTGCCGCAACTCATCGAGTGAAGGGAGGGTATCGGATCCGTTACTCAGAGCCTATTTGGCCAGATCTCACAAAACCGCTTGAAGAAGAAGTGGTTTCGATGATGGATAAGGCACTAACCCTCATGCAAGCGAGCATCAAACAATATCCGGGAGAGTGGCTCTGGCAACACAATCGTTGGAAACAACAAACGTTGAAAACTCTCTATAAACGATTTCGGCAAGACTGCATTTGCATTATTTTGCCCCAAGAAGAGGAGGCTCTAGAGAAAATTTTACCTCACCTCCCCACCTTTAAAACTATTTATGCAACCGATTTCCTATTTCTCATCGTTCCCAATTCGTGCAGAGGGAAAGATTTGATCGAAGCAGACGAAATCATCTATTACAAGAAAAGAGAGGAGATTCTTCTTGAGGATTTTCGCTTTAAGCTTGTTTTTGACTTTACCCAAGACAAATCGGTGAAAAAGCATTATGAACGTTTGAGTGTCTTTGAAACGATTGATCTGCCTTTACTAAAACAATTGGCAGGGCCCCACATGAAACCTGAGATGGCTGAGAGTCTATCAGAAATTCTAAAAAGAGCCCTATGTCGCCCTGGTTCTATCTGGCGCGATCCATAGAGAAAGGTAAAAATGATTCAGATGCCATCGAGGAAAGGGGGCGTACACCGAAACAACACTACGGAGACTGACATGTTGGAGAGATTTTATCGACCAGGAAATTATACTACCGGAACTCTTTTTTCTCTAACAGGGGCTGAGCATCACCACCTCTCTCGGGTGATGCGCCTCAAGAAAGGCGAGGAAATCGAGCTAGTCAACGGCTCAGGAGGTCTTGCCAAAGGGAAGATCGAAGCTGTTGAAAAGGAAGAGACGAGGGGGACCATTCTCTCAGTCTTTGAAGAAAAGGAAAAAAGCACCCAGATCTTGCTTGGAATTCCTCTGATGCGCCCCTCCAAGTTAGAGTGGATTTTCGAAAAAGGGACTGAGATAGGCGCTGATGCATTTCTCCTCTATGAAGCCGATCGGTCAATCCAAGAAAGTCTTTCTCCAAATCAACAGGAGCGTTTCAGAACAATCACCATCTCGGCTCTCAAGCAGTCAAAAAGGCTCTTTTTGCCACGAATCGAAATCCTCCCTCATTTATCTTCTCTTCTTGAAAAAGAGGCTGAGATCTTCTTTGGTGATCTTCGACAAAAAAGAGCGCCTTGGCAAAGAGATGCGACAAAGCAGCTCTTATTCGTAACAGGACCTGAAGGAGGGTTTTCGGAAAAGGAGATCGCTTTGCTTGATCAAAAAGGTAAAGGGGTTTGTCTCTGCCCTTATATTTTAAGAGCAGAGACGGCTCCCCTTGTCGCTCTTAGCCTTTTGATCAATATATGAGTCCTTTCTGAGGGTCAAGAGTCACAGATTCCCCGTTTTTGAGGGTTTGCAGAGCCCCATCGGCTCTTACAATCGCAGGGATTTCAAAGGTCTTAGCGAGAGCCAAGACATACTTTTCTGAACTGATATCCCCAATCGAATTTTGGAGGATGACCCCTTTGGCTTTTTTAAAGAGGGGAAGGAAAGAATCATCGCAATGGGAAAAAATGAGAATTTTCCCTTCAACATGATTCTGACCTGTTTGATGGGAAGAGTGAACGATGAGAATATCTCCTGTCGTTTTCTGCCCCACCCCTTTATGCCCCCGAACAAGCACTTCACCAATAGGCTCAACGATGAGGGTATTGGTACTCCCCTTTTTACCAAAAGGAGAACCCATCGTCACAACAACAACATCGCCAAATTCAATAATTCCCTTTTCTAAAGCAAAGGCTTTAGCTGCTTCAAAAGCCGATTCATAGCTCTTACAATTAGGACATATGACAGGGGTAACGCCCCAACTTAAGGCGAGTTGGTGATAATGTTTCAGATCGGAGGTAACAGCAATGATCGGCATCAAAGGGCGTAGACGTGAGACTAGCCGGGCGGTACCGCCACTTGTCGTGATCGCAAAAATGGCTTTTGCACGCGCGTTGTAGGCTGTTTTTACGGCAGCCATCGCAATCGATGAAGTGATGTCGTGAGTGTCTCTGTTTGAATGGGTTTCAAAAAACTCCCGATAATTGAAATCGCTCTCTGCTTCTCGGGCGATGTTTTTCATCTGAACGACGGTTTCAACCGGGTACTTGCCGACAGCAGTTTCTGCGGAAAGCATGACAAGGGAGCTCCCATCATATACCGCATTGGCTACATCAGAGACTTCTGCCCGAGTGGGCCTTGGATTTGTGATCATCGATTCAAGCATTTGGGTCGCTGTAATGACCGGCTTGGAGGCTTGAAAACACTTCCGAATCATCATCTTTTGGAGGCGAGGAATGGTTGCCAGATCAAGTTCAACGCCGAGATCTCCTCGTGCCACCATGATCCCATCGGCAACCTGGACAATTGAATCAAAATTTTCCACGCCTTGCGTACTTTCAATTTTAGCAATCACCGGAATATCACTTTTGCCATGACTTGCAAGAAGTTCTTTAATCGACAGGATATGATCCGCTGAGCGGATGAAAGAAGCGGCAATGAAATCCACATCATGCTGACAGCCAAAGCCTAGATCTTCGATATCTTCTTTTGTCATCGCAGGAAGCGCCAAAATAGCGCCGGGAAGGCTGACCCCTTTGCCACTTTTTAAAACGCCTCCGTTTTCGATTTGAATCACAACAGCTCGGGAGGAAATCTCGACCACTTTTCCCACGATGTACCCATCATCAAAGAGAACCCTTGATCCCACTTTCAGGGCATCGATCACCTGAAAAGGGTGGAACGGGATTGCATCGGGAGAGCCGTCTCCTTTTTCTACCAGGCGGATTTTTTGCAAAGGGGCTAACGCAAGGGCGCCATTTTGAACCTGATCGACCCGGATCTTCGGTCCCTGCATATCCAGCATGAGCGCTAAAGGAAGCGAAAGTGACTCTCTTGCCTTTTTTAAAAGAGCGATATTGTGTGCGTGCTCTTTATGTGTTCCATGGCTAAAATTGAGACGAGCGACATTCATCCCCGCATGCAAAAGAGCCACCATCTTCTCTAGGGTGGCTACCGCAGGACCGATGGTGCAAACAATTTTGGTTCGGATATACGATGGATCCATGTAGTTTCCATATACACAAATGAGGATTCTAAGACAAGTATGACTCTTCTTCACGTAAATGATCTAGAAGTTTCTTTCTTTAAAGAGGGCAAAGAGCTCAAAGCAGTGAGGGGCGTTTCCTTATCTGTAAAAGCGGGGGAATCTGTCGGGATCATGGGAGAGAGTGGATCGGGCAAAACATCGCTTATCCAGGCGATCACAGGGCTCGCTAAGGAAGCGAAGATCCAAGGATCTGCATTTTTTCAAAACATCAACCTCTTAGAAAACAATCAATCGGTCCTAGGCACTGAAATCGGAATGGTTTTCCAAGATCCGATGACAAGCCTAAACCCAACCATGAAAATCGGCAAACAGATCGCAGAGGGGATGCTCTATCACTTGAGAATTTCTCGAGACGAGGCGAGGCAAAGAGCTCTTCTCTTGCTCAAGAAAGTAAAAATCGGATCTCCGGAAGAAGCTCTTGAAAAATATCCTCACCAAATGAGCGGAGGACAAAGACAACGGGTTGCCATCGCGATTGCTCTTGCCTGCGAACCTAAGCTTCTCATTGCCGATGAACCGACAACCGCACTCGACATTCAGACCCAAAAGGAAATCCTCTCTCTTCTCCAAGAATGCAAAAAAGAATCTGAGATGAGCCTCTTGGTGATCAGCCATGACTTTGACGTATTGCAAGAGATTTGTGATCAAGTAGTTGTGTTTTATTCCGGGAAAATCATCGAGGTGGGTCCATTAAAAGAAGTGTTCACCTGCCCGCTTCATCCTTACACACAAATGATCCTCAAAGCAAAGCCGAGAATGGACCACCCCAAATCACAACCACTTCAAGTTATCGAAGGAGTCGCACCCCCTCTGGATTCCTCTTTCATCGGGTGCCCTTTCTTTGAGCGATGCCCCCACGCGATGCAACCTTGTTTAAAAGAATATCCTATCGACAAAACGCTTTCTCACTCCACTTCTTGCAGGCTTTATCATGATTGAAATAGAACACCTGTCTCATGCATTTTGGTTTCACGGAAAAAAAATCGATGTAATTAAGGATCTCAATCTTACAGTTCAAAAGGGAGAAGTGCTTGGACTTGTGGGAGAGAGCGGATCAGGAAAATCGACACTTGCAAAAATCTTGAGCGGGCTTCTTGAACCCACAGAGG
>DAIDIZ010000017.1 GCA_027451585.1 Chlamydiota bacterium | reverse complement strand
TAGAAATCCACGAGGAGTGGGTGACTGGAAAGCAATATTTAGACATGAGTCCTCTATTAAATCCGGGCTCAGAAAATAATTAAACGTGAGAGGTGAAAAGAGGGAGAAGATCGAATTTACAGAAAAACTGTTGCTTTGCCCTGACAAGAGTCACCTTATCATATCGAAATAAAAAAGAATAGCTTAGATTGAAATTGAGAATAGTAGGTTAAAAATTCAATGGATAAAAAGAGAATTGGGAGTCTGGAAGTTTCAGCTTTGGGCCTTGGATGCATGGGAATGACCGGTTTCTACGGAACTGCCGACCGAGAGGAATGCAAAAGAGTCATCCAAACCGCTTTTGAAAAGGGGATCTCTCTCTTCGACACAGCTGACAACTATGGCTTCGACGAAAATGAAGTACTGCTTGGTGAGGCCATCGCTCCTTTCCGAAACGAAATATCGATTGCCACCAAAGTAGGAGTTGTTCGGAGCAAAGAAAATCCAAGCACCGTCTCAATTAATGGCAAACCGGAATACATCAAGAGTCAATGCCTTGTTAGCCTAAAGAGGTTAGGGGTGTCGACAATCGATTTGTATTATCTCCATCATTTGGACCCTCATATACCCATTGAGGAGACGATGTATGCGATGGCAGAGCTCGTTGCGGAGGGAAAAATACGATACATCGGTCTAGGTGAAGTAGGCACGGAAAACATTCGGCGCGCACACAAAATCCATCCTATTACGGCGATTCAAGCCGAATATTCCCTGTTTTTTAGAGAGCCAGAAAAGCGCCTGGTTCCTCTATGCAAAGAACTCGGCATAGGCTTAGTTGCCTGCGCTCCACTTTGTAGGGGCCTTTTGACCGGAGCGATAACGTCTTTTTATGCATTACAGTCGAACGATTTTCGCCGCTTTTTCCCTCGATTTTCAGAGAGCAATCTGCCTCACAATTTGCAGCTCGTTGAGCATCTAAGAAAAATTGCCAAAGCAAAACCCTGTTCTCTCGCTCAACTAGCGCTCGGTTGGCTCGCCTCTCAATCCCCACACATCATGCCGATTGTTGGCACCACCAAACTTTCTCATTTGATCGAAGATCTCTCTGCAGTTCGGTTTTCGGAATCAGAGATCCATGACATCAATGCAGTGGTAGATCAAGGTAGCATCCATGGAGACCGCTTACCCGAGGCTGCACAACCCCTCTATCATACGGATTGATTGCCTATCAGAGCGTTGATGAGCATTTGAGCTAGCCATTTCTCATAGTCATCAGATGCCCAGCCCTGTTCTACCACAAACATGCGATATAGATCTCGTCCTGTAAAGGCCCATAGGATATCCCTGGCCTTTTTGACGCTAAGGCCTGCAGCCAGAGATTGTTCTTCTGCCATTGCTTTTATAGTTACTTGTTGCCGATCGTAACGTCGCATCTCTCTTTCCTTTTCGAGCTCCTTAAATTCAGGGGCGAGGACAGCAGCTCCTCGAAAAATATCCATTTGAGCCTTTTCTGCATCATACATTTGACGAGCGATCTTAGCAGAAAAATGAAGGCGCATTATCGGGGATTTTTCCTGAATGCTTTTTTCTACAAGGGCATCAAATTGATCTCTGGGAAGAGCCTCATCCATAAGTGCGCGAAGCACCCCGCGCTTGGATTGAAAAAGTGAATAAATAGTGGGGACTGAAACGCCTGCGGCTTGGGCTATTTTTTCAATCGTCGCATATTCAAACCCTTCTGATTCAAAAAGATTTTTTGCAACGCCAAGAATACGCGTTCTTGTTTGCACGGCTTGGGTATTTCTGGTTACAGACCTATACGGTCTTTTTTTAATCTTTGACATATTGGATATAGTATACTACAATCAATTTAGATTGTCAAAAAATTCTACAAGGAGAAAGATCATGACTGACACAAAGTCTACAGCAGTAGCGTATTATACAGCGCTTGGAAAGAAGGATATGGAAGCAGTGAAGAAATGTCTGCACCCTGACGTACAATTTGCCGATCCACAAGAAACGGTTGTGGGCAGAGAAGCGGTCCTTAAGGCAGCCAAGGGATTCTCGGCGATTTTTAAGACCCTAACAATTCGTGCGAAATTTGGCTCAGAGACCCAAGCCATGATTGTCTATGATGTAGAAATCCCCGGTCTTGCCAAAGATTTACGCGCCGCTTCTCTACTGAGCTTTCAAGAGGGCCTCATTTCAAAAATAGAGCTCATCTATGATATGCGATGTTTAATGGAGAAAAAATAGGAGGCCTGGCAATGTTTATCGTGCAATCCAGTGCTGATTCGTCAGGGAAGTTAAAATGTGATCTTCCCATTGGCCGTTGATCAATAGGTAGTTCTTGGCTTTGCCCTCAATAATGAATCCAAGATTTTGCAAAAGTTTGGCGCTTCTTGTATTGGATGGCATGTAATTAGCCATAATTCGATGCAGGTTTTGCTCTTCGAACATGTACTTAACGGCCTTTTGTATCGCTTCTGACATGAGGCCTTTTCCTTCATGAGTCCCATCAAGTTGGTATCCGAGATAGCAAGCTTGAAAAGGACCTCTAAAAATTTGGCTAAAATTGCAAAAACCGATGATTTCTCCTTCTGGATCTGCTCGAGAGATCAATAGAAAACGAATAGCCCTGCCGTCTTCAAGTTCTTGTTTCCATTTCATGACTTGAGAGACATAATCCAATTTGCCGCCAGGTTCTGTTGATCTCCATGAGCTCAGACGATTTGCATTTCGCTCATCAAAGGCGTTTAATTCTAGGGTATCGTTCTCGACAGGGCTGCGAAGGATCAGCCGATCAGTGGTAAGAAGAAGTGACGGTTTGCTCATATCTTAAATCAACCTCGTATGAGAACGAAGCCAATCGTTAATTTTAGCGATGACGTCAGCAATGTTTCTGGGGAGAACAGATATGTGCTCAGGGCGAAGGCCTCGGAGGTACTCATCCCAAAAATTTTGCATTCGAGACAGCTCTTCTTCTGTAAAGAAGATCGGTAATGCCAGTTTAGTGTCCCGATGCTCAAATACGAGGCGGATGATGGCCTCTAGGTTGTGAAAAGAAGAAAAAGTTGGTGAGGTGGTCATAGAATAGAGATCGTGAAAGTCTTTCATGCGACTATTAAATGAGCCTCGATAGATGATCGTCTCCAATTTCTCTGCCAAAATGAATTCTTTTGGATAACAAGTGAGGCTGACACTGTGCTCGAAAAGATCTCCCTTGGAAGAGCTCGTCAGGGGAATCGCATATTTGACTGGATCGACGATGTCTCCAAATCCAATATCGATGGCCACTTTAAATCTCGTTTTACCGAAATAAGCCATCATGGATACCTCCACGCCAGGATAGCCCATATGTGGATGAGCCAATTCATTCACTTTGATCTCACGAAAAGAAAATCCATCTTGGAGATCGATAGTGGCAATTTTCTCAAAAATGATCTTCAGCTTGCCCACTTCATTGCTGATTTTTTGGGCTAGAAAGTCCAAATCGGTCGTTTCTCTACCAATTTCAATGTATTTTGAGAGGAGAATGCCACCTTTCAAGACAAAGTGCTTTGCGTATTCTGACTTCGCGAGCCGTACCAAAAACCGCTCTAACGTGAGACTTTGCCATAGATCTGCAGGATCACGATTTTTTTCTTTGGCAATGGCGCGAAGTTTGGCTTTAAATGATTTTTCTACGTCTGATGTCATGTTGTACAGGATAAAATATAAGGGGTTATGTTCACTCGTAGTTTTTTTGCATAGACACCCAATTTCTTGGGGTCTGGCTTGGCATCTTTGTTTTGGAAATACCTTTGTAGCGCTTTGATGGCGATCTCTTTGCTGAGATAACGAAACGCATCAATGATACAGCGCTCTCTATCAAAAATCTGCACACGGTATTCTCCTAGCGCAATAATAGTCTTCCCAAGATCGATATTTCGCATTCTGACGATTCTCGTATTGGGACGCTTTGGAGGATGAGACTTATGCGGCACTGCAAGCCAGACCTCTCTCATCACCTGATCAGTCAGCCCATAAAAGACGAGGGCAGAGATCAAACAGATCACGCTTTCGGCAATACTGGACGCGACCAGACCTAAATTCTCCCACTGAAATTCAACCTCTGGCTCGTACTCAGTGAAACGATAAGCCCCAGGGTAAATCCTTTCCAGATCTCCTCTTTTTTCCAAATAGGCCAGAGCGTGCCTAGGAACGCCCTGTTTAGCCGCTTCTTCAATGGTAAAGAAGGGGGTCTTATAGAAGGGCTCTAACTGCTTCATATACTTCAGTTTTCTCATAGCCTTATTCTACAAAACGTGTCCATTTAAGCCAAATGGGTATGTTTTGTAGAATATAAATTCTATCAACAAACAGCCAAAATGCTTTTTGTTGATAGAATTTTATCGCTAGGCTACCTAATCTTACCGTCGTGATTTGGCGGCAGGCATGAGGCTATTCCTCTATATAAATAATAGGCTTTTTGAGTATCCGCTGGATATAAATCCCTAAATGCGGCGGATACTTTTGGATCAGCCGGTGAGGTGGTCTGAAGTGTCAAGACCAAAAACCGCAAAATCTAAACTTATACCCCCGGGTTGTTAAAACTTCCTTCCTAAGCCTCCAAAGGAGGCTCATATGTCACAACAATCACATCTACCGTTCAAAATAGACCTCTGCTGGCGTCCGATACTCAAGCCCCTGATGAGGCCGTTTCTCGTTGTAAAATTCGAAATACCTTT
>DAIDIZ010000016.1 GCA_027451585.1 Chlamydiota bacterium | reverse complement strand
GATTGCTCGCATGAGAAGAAGATCCTCTTCTTTAGGGCCCTTCGGTTCGTAGTACAATCCTGAACGGTTAACGCCGAGAAGTTCGCACTGTTTTCTCTGAGAGAAAACAGTGCTGTTGGTCTCAATGAGGCCTCTTCGTTCGTCTAGGTCAATGGCTCCAATTTTTTTTAAGCCACTCGTTTTCCATCTTCAGCCGACCAATCTGCTCGAATAACTCAGCCTTTTCTCTCCCACCCTCACCTGTTTTAGAGGTTTTTCTAGGCTTCTCGAAAATCTGCACCCCTACTTCTAGGAAATGTTTCTTCCAGTCAGAAAGCACTATGGGATGTACCCTCAATTCTCCTGCCAGTTGTGTTGCTGTTTTTTCTCCCTTCAGGATCTCCATTACTGCCTTAAGTTTAAACTCAGGGGAATGTTTCCTTCGTATTCGGGTCATTTTCTACCTCCATTTTTAGAGGGGTTATAAGTTTAGATTTTGCGGTTTTTGGTCTTGACACTTCAGACCACCTCACTTCAGTTTGGCGATATAAGCCATGTTTTCGGAGAAATCGAGAAAAACAAGGTGAGTTTGAAAGAAGTCCATTCCTAAGATGGCGTCAACCGAGAATGGCAAACAGATCGGAAGAAGATGCCAGGTAATAGAATCGAAAGATTGAGAACCAATAGAAAGAGAAGTGGTCATAATGGGAGCATCGAGCGCCCACGCAGAGTCATCTAAAGCCCCCCCCCCTTCTTTTACTGAGTTAAAAAGATTCCAGGTAGATCCCGTATCGAGCACACTCCGAAGCTTCTTTCCACCTATTTCAGTCTCGATCTCAATGAGCTTGTTCTCAAGAAACAGAGGCACTTTAATGAAATCCTCAATTGCATACCCATTTGAGCCAAGGGTTTGCAGGCTATCACAAACAGCCACTTTTTTGTTCCCCAAATCCAAGAAGAGATTGGTCGTAAAAAAAAGGTACCAGCCTAACCTCCCCTTCTCTATTGGAGCCGGTACTGACTCATTCGCGATGATCGTATCCTTTAAAAACCCTTCCGTTTCTGCGCAGAGCAGAAGATCTCCAAAAGAAACGCTCCCTATCTGAATCTTCGGGAGATCATATACTTTATATTCATATGAACGACCTCTCAATCCCTGAGATTTTCCTAAACGGCGATATGTTTTTGTCTGCAATTGATTGAGAACATCTTCATTTAGAGAAAGATTTCCTGGAGACCCTAAATCTAGCATCAATAAAATGGTGAGATCTTCGATTTTTACAGACAAACAAGGCTGACTTTGATGAGTGAATTCATTCACCTCGAAAGAGACAAAATAACTCCCAAATTTCTCCTTTGCGTGAGGGATCGATTGCAAAGAGTCTTTTCGAAAAAATTGGGGCAGGAAATACAGACCGCCGGCCGTAATAAAAACTCCGGTGATAAATAAAGCAAGGTAACGACTCCTCTTCATTTACGCTCGGATTTATTAGAATCATGAATAGCTGAAGCGGAGATTCTCCCATTCCCATCACTGCTTTGTTCGAAAGAAGCCTTGGCGCTATTACCGTTATGATCGCTCGCTTCTACAGAAGCTCCGATCTTACCTTTACCTCCGCCCTCTCCACCCCACTCATACTCTACTTTCCCCTCTACTCTGAACTCGTTGCCAAGAGGCGTATTCATAGGAGGAATAAAAATCTTCTCATAAAGATAGTGAATCGTTGGATTTGAATCCATCTTCGACATGTTACCATATCGATCAAAGTCTGTGGAACTTACCTCAGAAATCATAACTCCTCCAAGATTGGAAGAGAGCCATTGTAATAAGTTTTTTGATTCAGTCAAGAATTTTTTAATCGATCAAATATAGACTTCTTGGTCGAGGATATATAGTGATAGACTCTGCTATTCTTTGAGAAATTGTGATATGAGGGTAGTTGTTTCTTGCGTTCATTGCAGAGTATCTGATGCCATCTTTTTCGACTGTCTCAGATGGAGCGGAGCATTCACTAGACTCTATGCCTTGCAATGAACCAATAAGACCGCCCGGGATTTCTTCAGGCCGGTGAATATAACAATGAAAGATTTGTCCTGATGGATTGAGTCCTAACGTCACAATAGTTAATTCGAAGCTTTCGTCAGGAAAATTTCTTTTTACACGAAGAATATAGTGACCTTTGCCTCTTTTCAGATCATTCATGGCATATCGTTTGAGGAATTTTGGTCCCAGAATCTGTTGGATCCCCAAAACACAATGACGCTTTTCTTGGTCTTGAATTTGTTCAGGGGTCATTTGCAAATAGCGCAACCTTGCCATTCCATCCTGACCGTTATCTGTAAATTGCCGAATTAATTCGATGTCTCCTTTTGCTTCATGCCAGCGAAGAACGCGCGAATCCGGAGTTAGGTTCCACGCATCTCGGAATAGCCCCTGAATCGACATCTTTTGCTGACTTGTTTCAACACGTTGCCATGTTGTTGTATCTAGACTGGTCTCTGCACGTTTAATCGGCAATTTAGATGGGGATAACGAACTTTGACTGGAAGAAAGGGGGGGCGGCGTTCTCGTTTTTTCCGGTTTTAATGAGGGAGACGTTCCCGTTTTTTCTCTTTTTCTCCTGTTTTTTAATTGTCTTTGTTGCTGTTTTTCTTCCTCTTCTCTTAACAACTCTTCTTCCAACGCCTTTCTAGGTTGATCTTCGAGATTTTGTATTTGATCAGTGGTTTTTTCTACACATTCACCAAAAGATTTGCTTCCCATCAAATTTTTATATACAATCTCTCCTGATAATGCAATGAGACTATGGTTATCGTTATGTTCGATATCTTTCCTTGACGGGGCATCGTCGAACGCCACAGCAATTGCTGAAGCCAGTTCTTTACAGAAATTCATATTCTGTACAATTACAAATTCTATTTCCGCTTTAACTAAAGCAGAATATGGACCGGGTATTTCGTTAACCCACCAAGGCAGTTGTACATTGTCAGTATTGAATGGCAATTCTGAATATCCATCGAAAATAGAATTTTTTCTTAAATCAATACCCGCTTTTCTTATAACTTCCACCAAACGCTTGTCTTTGATAAGGACTGAGATTGGGAGCATGAACAATCGAACTCTCTGCTCAATGAACTCGATTGCAAATGCTGCAGCTGGTGACATCACCTTAATAACGCGTTGGCTTGAAGGCAATTCTGGAGAGGAATATGCCTCTTCCCTTGCCTGCTTGGTAGGTAGATTGCAAGCCTTCTCGGCCAAAGCGCTTTCCTCGGGATTCTCAGATTGTAACAGTCTTTCGATCCACGATCGGGACACAATCTCTGCCAAAAACGAGATCAACATATGAGCGCAAAAACAATCGAAACCTTCTTCTTTGGAGCTATCTAATCCTGGAATGCATCCACTTCTTACCAATTTCGTTATGTGGCTTGCCGTTTTAAAAGAATAAGATTCGCATAACGAATTATAAATTTCAGAAAATGTTCGACGAGCACAGAAAGAAGCAGAAGATGTAGTTCCTCCTGATATAAAACATTCCAATTCCTGGAGATTTCTTTCTTCTTCAGCCTTCATGGAATCTGTATAATCGACTGTTATCGGTATCGCTTCGGATATCGCTTCTTTTTTCTCAGAAAGTGAAGCTGATTGAGTGGCCATGGGATTAAGAGGAAGAGTCGCGCCTATCATTTAAGAAACCTCATTTACACTGCAATTTCATTGCAGATCAATTATAAACAAAAATCTAAATAAGGTAAATAGTTAAAAAATATTATTGTTTTTACCAGCTTTTTGGTAATTAGAAGTACTTGATAACCAATATAGTTAAAATGAGAACTGACTACCCCTTCAGTTTGGCGATATAAGCCATGTTTTCGGAGAAATCGAGAAAAACAAGGTGAGCTTGAAAGAAGTCCATTCCTAAGATGGCGTCAACCGAGAATGGCAAACAGATCGGAAGAAGATGCCAGGTAATAGGATCGAAAGATTGAGAACCGATAGAAAGAGAAGTGGTCATAATGGGAGCATCGAGCGTCCATGCAGAGTCATCTAAAGCCCTCCCCCCCTCTTTCACTGAGTTAAAGAGATTCCAGGTAGATCCCGTATCGAGCACACTCCGAAGCTTCTTTCCATCTATTTCAGTCTCGATCTCAATGAGCTTGTTCTCAGGAAACAGAGGTACCTTAATGAAGGTCTCGATTGCATACCCATTTGAGCCAAGGGTTTGCAAACTATCGCAAATGGCAACCCTTTTATTTCCCAAATCCAAGAAGAGGTTCGTCTTGGTAAAAAGCCCCCATCCCACTCTTCCTTTTTCTATTGAAGGAATGACTGATTGATTAGAAATGATCGCATCTTTGCAAAATTCTTCAGGTTCTTCGCAGAGAAGAAGATGTGAAAAAGAGATCATCCCGATTTCCATATTAGGAAGATTATACTCCTTGCATTCATAGGTTCTGCCTCTCAACCCTCGGAGTTTTCCTAACCGAAAAAAGCTTTTTGTTTGCAATTGCTTGAGAATAGGCTCTGATAAAGAGACCGTCACAGCATCCCCTAAATCGAGCATTAATGGAATTGCAAGATCTTCAATTTTTACAACCAAATAAGGGCTTCCTTGCTGATTAAATCCACTCACCTCTAAAGGAAAAAAATAGTTTCCCAATTTCTCTTTGGCATGAGGGAATCGCGACGAACCTTTTCGAAAAATTTTTGAAAAAAAACACAGACAGGCAACCCAAAGGATGGCCCCCGCGACAAATAAAGCGAGCCAACGAATCTTCTTCATTTGCTTTCTGATTTAGAAGAATCATAACTAACCGACGCAGAGACATTGCCATTTCCACTGCTATCTTGCTTAATAGAGACATCAAATTCGTTACCTTTGCTATCACGAATTCCTGCAGAAGCTCCGATCTTACCTTTACCTCCGCCCTCTCCACCCCACTCGTACTCCACTTTCCCTTCCGCTCTGAAATCGGGACTAAGCGGCGCATTCATAGCAGGAACAAAAACCTTCTCGTAAAGACTGGGAGTTGTCGGACTCGAATCAGGTTTCGACATGTTACCATATCGATCGAACTCCGTAGAACTTACCTCAGAAATCATAACGCCTCCAAGATTGGAAGAGAGCCATTCTAATCAGTTTTTTGATTCAGTCAAGGATTTTTTAACCGGAGATATTTACAAAACTGACTTTGAAAAACCATACGCCCCATCTCAAAAGGGCAAAACCAATCCCATAATGGGGTTTTACAACTATCTCACCAGAAACTCGCGCTAAATTAGGACAATCAGCGATGATGCAACATATGCGTGTGCAATTTCTGATTGCCCTCTCCTCCCTCTCCCTCCTCTCCGGGGCAACACCCTTAGAAGAGGCGAAGATGCATGCTCTTTTTCTCATGCAAAACAATGATGTGGAAGGGGCGTTAAGTCGCTATGAGCAATACAGCTCCCTCTCGGGAAGACACGATTTTGAGACCCTGCAGCAAATGGGACTCATTCTCCTGCAAAAGGGGATCCAAACACAAAACCCACAAACCCATCTCATGACTCTGTTTGGAGCCGGCATTTCTGGATGCTCCGGCTCCCTTGAAATCCTAGAACGGGGGATCATCTATCCTGATCCACAAGTGCAACTTCTTTCCCTCCACTTCATAGCAGGTTTTGAGGATGACCGGAGCGATGAACTGCTCCATCGAGCCATGAGCTCCGACTACCTCTCCACTCGAATGGAAGCCGCCTTCTACCTCGCTCAGAGAAAACATCCTCATGCTCTGGGGCAAATTGAAGGACTCATGTTCCGATTGCCCCCTGTGTTTAAACCCTATTTCCCCTCTTTTTTTGCGATCCTGGGAACAACCGACGCGACAGCAGCCCTCAAACGACTCATCGAAGATCCCGACCCTCAAGTGCGTGTCGAATCGATCCTCAACATCGCACGCCTTGGTAGAGACGATTTCCTTCCTCAACTCAAACGAAAACTATCTCATTCCCATGTCGCTGAAATTGAAGCAACCATCTTTGCAATTGGAGCCTTGAAAGATAGCGATTCTACCTCTAAACTGAAAAAACTGATCCATGCTCCTGTGGAATCAATCCGCCTCGCTGCAAGCCTCGCCCTTCTTCAGCTCGGAGACCGGAGTGGAGTCCCCGTGATCATTGAGCTGGCTAAACGACACTATCTCTTTGCCATTCTCGCCCTTGGGACTGTTTCCGATAGCGAAGAGATCCTCAAAGAAATGCTTCAAACAGCCGATTTTCAAGTCAAGATCAACACGGCCTTGGCTCTTCTTCAAAGACGAGATCCAGCGTCCATTCCCGTCCTCTTAGAAATCCTGATCCAAGATGCACGCGATTTTGCCTTTCAACCGATAGGATCAATGGGGCGCACCCTAACCGCCTTTAAAGCGATCCCATCAGCTGAACTCAGAGAAAAAGATCCAACTGTCAATCTCGGGTATTCGCTCGCCCTTAGAGAGCATTTCTTAAGAGAAACAATCCATCTTCCCGAAGAACATTTTCTCAGCCTAGCGAGGACCATTTTCCAAAAACAACAAAACGACCTGGTTCCCACCCTCATTACCCTTCTCGAGAATCTCCGGACAGAGGGGGCTATCGCCCTTCTTAAAGAAGGGGCCGGTAAAATTTCAGCCCCCTTCATCCGCGACTATTGCCACCTTGCCCTCTACCGCCTCAAAATCGAGGGCCCCTATGAAGAGTACATCAACCACTGGGTCATGCAACAAAAAAATGGAGAACTCATCCGCCTCCGCCCCCTACTCCCCTGGAAATACCGAATGGAGCAATCGGACTACCAACTCTCCCCCGAAGAGACTTCACGACTCCTCATCGATTCCTTCGTCGCGATCGCTAATCGACGAGATGAGAAAAGCATCTCCCTTCTTCTCAACGCCATGCAACACGGTAATCCTCAAAATCGATACGCCCTAATAGGACTCCTCATGAAAGCCACTGAATAACCACCTATGCCCGTTCCACTCCAAAAATCCGACTTTTGAATTATTTCCAGTATAAATATATTATTTTAATTAAAATTAAAAAAAATTATCTACTACTAAATAATCACAAAACGCGATATTATTCATGCAAAACAATGAGAATATCATGATTAGACCAACAAATCATTTTCTATCAAGAGCTCAAGGAATCCCTCACCCTAGAACGGTCCGCCCAACCAATTTACCAGCAGACTATCTGAGGTCTACAATCACAGGTCTCTCAGGACAACTCAAAAAGGCTAACGAACAAAGAAGCAAAGCTGAAACTGATGCGAAAACATCCATATGGAGAGTAGGAGCTCAATCTTTTTGTTTTGGATGTTTAACTGGGGCTGCGCTGATTGGACCTTTCAAAAGAAAACTCTCTCAGACGAAGGAAAATACAGTCCAAGCATGCAAGACGGGAATAACCACTTTCAATGGACGGCTTATTGCGCACCAAGTTGCGCTCCAAGAAACAGCGTCTCAGAAGATGGCTGAAGCAAAAAAACAAAGCCAACAAACCTTTGATCGAATAAAAGAAGCAGCATTCCAGAAAATGGCTGAATCGAGAGACGCAGCATCTCGGAAGATTACTGAGGCGGCAGACGCAACCATCACTGAGCTAACAACAAACTTCCAACAAGCCAAGAAACGCACCAGCGCGAAGATCAAAGACGTTGCCAATCAAGAGTTTGATCATCTTGTTACTGAATTAGGATACGAACACCTTTGAGGTCTATTTGTTAAAATGAAACTCACAAATCATCTATTCTTTAGAAGGGAGAGTGATCTCTCTTCCTTCACAAACGCCCATCCAAAAAACGAACAGGCAAAAGAGTGCTTCTGGAAAAGAGTGTCTCTGCTGGGGATTAAGTTGACGAAGAGACACTGGAAAAGAGGAGCTCTAATCGGAATGGGGGTCAGCGGAATCATGGGCATAAACCTTGCTTTTGAGCGCTTTAGACAATATGTCCAATCTTGTGTCACCAACTATGCAATACAAGCTCTTTCTGTACAGAAGAAAAATTAGCTGAGGTGGACCCAATTGATTGGATAGTTTTATGCACAAAGTTTCAGTTCATTCTGAACTGCTTCGTGCGCCTGCGGCGCACCCTCGATTTACCAACGATTGATCATACTGTTGCCAGTTGCGGATTCGGTACATGTCTTTCTTTTTGGAAGGGGTGACATCTTTCTCGGGAGCCATATTGAGCCTACGTTTTTTTGCTTGATAACAAAAAATTTAAAGACTCGGTGACTTGAGAACAAGAAAAACCTTATCCGCAGCTATTTATGCAACAACGCCTTACACAACCAATAAATTTATTGAAATAAAGGAATTGAAATAAAATCGAAGTAGCGCAGAGAATATTTTCTCCAAAAGAGGAGAAATCATGAACGTTACGAATTGCTTACTTAGAAAAACCATACCTCACACAGCCGCGAATCACAAAACGCCCCTCATCCACGCTCTCCGTGATTTGACAAGAGAATTGAGAATCCTCAATCAGAAAATGAGTCAACCAACAGCGGCACCAAAACAGAGGCGCTGGGTAAAAGGGGCTCTATTGGGAATGGGCGCGACAATAAGTGCAGCTTTTGCTTCAGAGTACATTGAGAGATCTCTAAAAGAGATGATTACTTTCTGTACAATGAACTGTAAAGAACTCCATTCCTTTACCAACAACTCTTTCTATGCACAACAAAAAAAACTCGCAAATCCCCATATCTTTTCAGATAAAAAAACAAACTCGTCTCAGACGATTGACTCTGAACAGAAGATAGAGTAGAATCCCCCCTCTATCTTAAGAGCTGGATAGAGGAAAAGTACGCTGAACACAATCAATTATAACCCTCAAGTCCCTCAATACATCATTGAACAAAACCTCCTTCAAGAGGCAGATTTTATCCTGCTTGATGTGGGAGCGAGCGGTGGAATTGAAATCTATTGGCTTTGTTTTGGAGAATCTCTCGCCGGATATGGGTTTGAGCCTCTTGTCTCCGAATGTGAAAGACTCAATCAAAATCGTCCCTCCTCGAAATTCTCTTACGTGCCCTGCTACGTGATTGCAGATAATGAAGATTTCGACAATTACGAAACAAAAAACAAGATACATGGTATCAGCTTTGTTGCGCAATTCCTGGTGAAGCATCTAGGACGCTAGGTCCTGGCTGATTTATCCGGCTACCTTGTAACTTTTGGGCATCCCAAGTTCCGTCATCCGATTCAATACATCCAGTTTTATCGTTACTTCCGTGGCTTGGGTGGCTTTTTTGCGAGATGCAAGCCGATCTCTCAATATCGTTTTGTAACGAAACATCAAGGTCTCTATTCGGGATCTCCGGTGGTAATCGATCTCTTGTTTTCAGCATGACCTACCCTCGTCATCCAGTTCTTGTATTCTTGCAATAACACGGTCTCGCTCTTGCAGCGCTGCTAGGCAAAGCAACAGTTTTTCAGATTTGTTGCACAAACATCTACAGATGCAGTATACCGGAGATGTCCAAAATTCGGTTTTTGGCCGCGTCAAAGGTGGACAAAACGCTTGAACAAGGCGAAGGTTGTATTTCCTCAATACTACCTCCATTTTTTTCGAGCGTTTTGTCCACCTTTGACGTGGCCGAAAAACCGACTTTTGAATTATTTCCGGTATCGTGGCTCTGTTTTTAACCCTATGCATACTCTCCAAAAACCAAATCTCGTTGAAAAATATTCGGAAAGATTCTATCGTCCGAGTCACAAATCTTAAAAATTCGTTTTGGGTGTTTTGTCATGAAGCTATCAGTCATTGGTCTTGGTAAACTTGGCTCCCCTCTCGCTGCAGTACTTGCAAGTAAGGGATATGAAGTCATCGGAGTCGATCTCAATTCCGACTTCGTCAAAAAAATCAATGAGGGAAGAGCTCCTGTCGACGAACCTCAACTCCAGAATTTGATCACAGAACATAGAACACGATTGAAAGCCACTCTCTCTTACCAAGAAGCTGTTCTCGCCTCAGATGTGACGTTCGTGATTGTCCCCACTCCCTCTGAAAAAAACGGTCTCTTCTCAAACAAATATCTCCTGCAATCCGTAGAAGAAATCGGACGAGCGATCGCTCTCAAAAACACCTATCATCTTGTTGTGATCACAAGCACCGTCACCCCAGGTTCCTGCCAAGGAGAAATCAGGGAGACTTTAGAAAAAGCATCTCAACGAGAGGTCGGTTCTAATTTAGGACTCTGCTATAACCCAGAATTCATTGCACTTGGCACTGTCGTATGCAATATGCTCTATCCCGATATGATTCTCGTTGGCGAGTCAGACAAACAAGCGGGAGATCTCTTGGAAACGATCTATCGACAATGCTCCGAAAATACGCCCCCAGTGCGCCGCATGAACCTGATCAATGCAGAGATCACCAAAATCTCCGTTAATACCTATGTCACAACTAAAATCTCTTACGCCAACATGCTCTCCGATATTTGCCAACACCTCCCCGGCAGTGATGTGAATGTTGTCACTGATGCCATCGGCCTTGACAGTCGCATTGGATCAAAATACCTTAAAGCTGCTGTTGCCTTCGGAGGCCCCTGTTTTCCGCGGGACAATGTCGCTCTTGCCGCTCTTGCAAATAAACTGGGAGCGAGGGCAGATATCGCGATCGCCACGCAAGCAATAAACCAACATCAAAACCTTCGACTTCTTCATCTCATTGAGAAACTAGACAACGGGGGTCCCATTGGCATCCTGGGACTTTCTTATAAACCTGGCACTTACGTGGTTGAAGAAAGTCAAGGGGTCGCTCTTGCCAACCGGCTCTCCTCTCAAGGTAAAAAAGTCTCTGTATTCGATCCGATGGCTCTGAATGAAGCGAAAAAAGTCCTCAATCAAAATGTCGAGATCTGTGCTTCGACTTTTGAATGTGTTGAGTCGGCAGATCTTCTCGTTATTCTGATTCCTTGGCCTGAGTTCGCAAAAGAGATTCAAATGGAGACTTTCCGGAAAAAAGCGACCAAAGCATCGGTCATTGATTGTTGGAGAGTATTAAATGAAGCCGCATTTTCTGAAGTGTGCCACCTGATCTACCTAGGGGTTGGATCAGAAGTAGAAAACAAGTCTCTAACTCCACTTACCGTATGAAGGAAATAGTTACAATGGATAAAAATGATCTTATTCTGATTGCCGGAGCTGGGGGATTTATCGGAGGTCACCTGACAGCAGAGCTTCTTCGCAAAGGGTTTAAAAAATTAAGAGCGATTGATCAAAAACCGCTGGACGAATGGTATCAACGATTCCCTGAAATTGAGAACAGACAAGCCGATTTAAAAGAAAAATTAGCGTGTGAAGAAGCCTGTAAAGGAGCTCGCTATGTATTCAATCTCGCAGCAGATATGGGGGGGATGGGCTTTATCGAAACCCATAAAGCCGATTGCATGTTATCGGTTCTGATCAATACCCAGCTACTTCTCGCAAGTGCAAAATATAATATCGAGAGATTTTTCTTTTCCTCTTCAGCCTGTGTCTATGCGGCAGAAAAACAACACTCCCCCCAAATTATCGCGTTAAGAGAAGAAGATGCCTATCCTGCAATGCCAGAAGATGGATATGGCTGGGAAAAACTCTTTAGCGAAAGGATGTGCAGGCACTTTAGAGAAGATTACGGACTAAAAACTCGAATGGCTCGCTACCATAATGTATATGGCCCTTATGGTACTTATCAAGGGGGAAGAGAAAAAGCTCCCGCAGCCCTTTGTCGGAAAATCATTGAAGCGAAACTCTCTGGAGATCATCGGATACAAATCTGGGGAGATGGGGAACAAACACGCAGCTTCATGTATATCGATGACTGCCTTTTTGGAACACAAGCAATCATGAACAGCGATATTTTAGAGCCCATCAATTTGGGAAGTTCGGAATTAGTCTCAATCAATCAACTCGTCAGCATCATTGAATCGATTGCTGACATCCGAGTGAAACGAGACTATCAGTTAGATGCCCCTCTCGGGGTGCGCGGACGCAACAGCGATAACACCCTCATTAAAAAGAAGTTAGGCTGGGAACCGTCTATTTCTCTGAAAGTCGGTCTCGAAAGGACTTATCGCTGGATTTATGACCAGATGACCACCCCTGTTGCAGCATTAACCTAAAGACCTAATTATGGAACCCTCGATTCATTTAAGCGTTGTTGCCACATCCCGAAATGACAATCATGGCAAAAATCTTCTCTACAGAATGCGTCATTTTGCCAAAGGATTCATTAAACAATGTAAAAAACATGATCTCTGTGCTGAGTTGATTTTAGTCGATTGGAATCCTCCAGATGGAGCAAAGCCTCTTCTAGAGGCCCTAGAATTACCAAAAGACCGAGGTCCTTGTCAGGTACGAGTAATTCAAGTTCCAAACCATCTCCATGCCACATTAAACCATGCAGATAAAATCCCTCTTTTTCAAATGATTGGGAAAAATGTGGGGATTCGTAGAGCTAGGGGAGAATTTGTTCTAGCAACCAATATTGATATTCTATTTTCCAATGAGTTAATGGCCTTTCTAAAAAAACCACTCGACCCAGAAGCTCTTTATCGGGTCGATCGATTGGATGTCCCGGAAATTCTTCCTGAAACGGATCGCTTTGATGAAATTCTCTCCTTCTGTAAAAAGAATTACTTTCGGATCAATAAAAAAACGGGAACGGTCAGAAAAGGGGGGTTTTCTAAAAACATACAACAGCAAATCCGTAAGTTTGGAAGTCTTACGCTTTTCGACCTCCCAAAACTCCCTGCAAAAATCTTGAAAAAGATGATTTGCAACCTGTACCCAGAGACTTCTTTATTTCTTCATACCAATGCCTGTGGAGACTTCACCTTACTTTCTCGTAAAAACTGGGAAAAACTAAAAGGGTATCCTGAATGGAATTACTATTCATGGCATCTCGACTCGGTCTTATTGCATCAAGCGAAGCATCACGAGATCAGAGAAATTGACCTCCCTTGCAAAATGGCTATCTACCACATCGAACACGAAGTAGGCTCGGGCTACTCTCCTGAGAGAGCTTCTGCTTTATTTGATCGGCTTAACGCAAAAGGAATTCCTTACCTAAGTGATGAAGCGTTAAATTTCCTCATTAAAACTATGCATCTTTCAAAAAACAAATTAGTCTTCAACAAAGATGATTGGGGTTTTGGTGATCTCGAACTGAAAGAATATTCTCCGCTTTAGAGGAGTTAAAGGAAACACATATCTCTTCCAGAGGTTCTTTATATAATGGTCCCAAAAATTCGGACCACCCTCTAAACTAATAACCTCTCTAAAAATGGAGGTAGAAAATGACCCGAATACGAAGGAAACATTCCCCTGAGTTTAAACTTAAGGCAGTAATGGAGATCCTGAAGGGAGAAAAA
>DAIDIZ010000015.1 GCA_027451585.1 Chlamydiota bacterium | reverse complement strand
TGAAACGGGTGACGAATCCCGCGCTTTTTACGTGGGTCGGGGATGTTTTTGAGACATTCAAAAAGTTGCATACTGCTTCCTTAAGTGGTTTAAGCAGCAAGCATTATAGACCAATTCAAATTTTTACGCGACTTTGCAGGTGTCCTGAATGTGTCAGTTACCTCTGATAGAGTAGAGAAGTAGGCAGTTCTCACGACCGCCCCCCCTCGTCAAATCGGACGTGCAGATTTCCCGCATCCGGCCTACCTGTTGTTGTCGCCCTTAAGCATTATAGAAGTTGAGGTTACTAAACGTCTTTGACGGGGGCTTATTAACCATTTGCGAATAAGCGCCAATATTTCGCTGAAAATTAAACATCGAGGTACAATGAAACATCTCAGCGAGTTGCAAGACATTCTATCTGTTTTCTTTGATTGGCACAAGTCCCGTCTTAACTGTGAAAGCTGCCCAAAATCCCGCTTTTAAATCCTTTCCGGTATAACTCAAATTGCTATCTTCCCGCATCGGATTGTTTATTCATTTTTTTCTCTTGCTTCTTTTGCTTGCGCTCTTTGGGCGTTAAGGTGGGTTTTTTCTTTTCATCTTTACGATGCTTCACTACTTCTTTTGTCATATAAACCTCTGTTGAAACAAAAAGACTCCCAAAGATGGGGTCTCCAAGCAGAGCTTCTCACTTCTTGCCCTAAAAAGCCACCTCTTTTTCATAAAGTAACTATTCAAATATCCCCCCCCTTGTTCAATCGATTCCGGTACGTACTCGTTCCTCTCCAAAGACGCCCAAAGCAAATCGATTTAAAGCTATCAAATTTTCAAATAAATAATCGTTGTTAGTATTGAATTAATATTAACCACAATTATTTATTGGAGAATTTGATAGCTTTAAATTCGGTTTTCTTAGGCCACTTTGGAGCGGAACGAGTATAGAGAGTATTTTTTGATAGACGGTTTTGATCCTTATGCTTCGGGCAAAGCAACAGTTTTTCTGTAAATTCGATCTTCTCCCTCTTTTCACCTCTCACGTTTAATTATTTTCTGAGCCCGGATTTAACAGAGGACTCATGTCTAAATATTGCTTTCCAGTCACCCACTCCTCGTGGATTTCTATAATCACTGAGGTGGTCTGAAGTAGCCGAAAAACGTCAAATCTTAAATTTAGTATTTCAGAACTTGAAATTGGATGAAAAGCAAAACCTGATTCTCGAGGTAAAAGAGCCGTTTTCAACCCTTATGGGGATCAAAAACGGCAGCATTCGTCCGATTGATTGCCGGTGACCGGACTCGAACCAGCACTCTATTGCTAGAAGTAGATTTTGAGTCTACCGCGTCTACCATTTCGCCACACCGGCGGATGAATATGACGCTCCATTCTATACACAAAGCTCTTTTTTCACCATCCCTTAGAGTATCCGTTATGGGCGAGCTGCCACTTATAGATTACTTTCTCCCCCTTCTCTCGGTCAAACCGAACTTGAATGGTCAGATAAGGATGGGGGTGTTGATTGTCAAAGTTCCTCCCCTCCCCCTTCTGGTTGAGCTTGATGTAGACTTCCTTATTCATCCAGGGCTGCATCGCCACATGAGCATCGGGCTTCTCATACCGGACAAAATTGAGATACTCTTTCTGATTTTGATAGATGGGGGTCTCTTGATAATACTGGATCAGTAAAGCCACAATCTCCAAAGGCCGATCTTCCATTCCTTGGACGTAAAAATCGACCTCAGCCCCAATCTGGTGTTTCGATGTCTGGTTCTCCTTTGAAGGATCGACGTAGCTATTATGGGAAGGACAACGGTGCCCTGAGGTAATGATCACTCGCTTGCCTGTTTTCTTCTGAACGTAGTTCAAAAGGTCAAGCAGAATCGGATACACTCCTTCCTTACCTCCCAAATTGGGCAGCCCGTGCCGCTCCCCTCCATCACAATCGGAATAGAGAGCCCCCTCGCTTGTGTCATTCAAATCTCGGACCGGAGCATGGAGAGAACTTCCTTTACACCGAAAAAAATCCTTCGTGATTTTGGGTAAATTTCCATCGACTTCCCAAGGATAAGGCTCTTTAGCCACTCTCTTGGGGGTGGCGATCGGATAAAAGTACTCGTCGGAGGTCCGATAGATCATTTCTCCTTGGCAGTTTCTCTTCCTAATCTTTTCTTTCTCAGATCGTTGCATACCTGAACAAGCAGACATTATGGAGATGATGAAAAGGATAAATAGAGTCCGATTGATAAAGCCCATATTCATGCACCAGAACATACTCCAGACCCTTTAACAATCGCAAGAGAGATTTTACCCCCCTTTCCATTGAGGGTGTTGAATGAAATGGTCATTTCCGATACGGAGTAAGAATGAGCGGAAAATATTTATACCCTCCTATCCAAAATGACCATTCCCTTTCTCCTTTCCAAGAGCGCAGGCAACCATGATCGAAAAGGTCCTGATCGCCGATGCTGAACCACTCACCCTCCGCTTTGTCGAGGAGATATTGAAGCGACAAGGCAAAGAGGTTCATTTTGTCGAAAATGGGGCACTTGCCATTGCCAAACTCAAAGAAGAACCATTCGATCTCATCATCACCGATATGTGGTTGCCTTGCAAAACAGGTCTTGACCTCCTCTTAATCGCAAAAGAAATTCAGCCTCAGAGTCTTGTGATTTTTGTCACAGCAAATGGCAGCGTCGAAACAGCCGTTGATGCGATGAAGCTCGGCGCCTTTCACTACTTACTCAAACCCTTTTCCTTAGAGGCTCTTGAATCAATTCTGCAAAAAGCAGAGGAACATATACGCCTACTGAAAGAGAATCGGTACCTGAGAGAACAAAATGCAAAAGCGCAATGTCCTCACCTGATTGCTGAAAGTCCTCAGATGAAGAAGATTTTGCTCGATTTGGAGAGAATCGCCAAAGCGCAAGCAAGCGTTTTCATTACTGGTGAATCGGGAACCGGGAAAGAGGTAATCGGTTCGGCCATTCACGAACTTTCTTCTCGACAAGGGGGCCCTTTCATTAAAGTGAACTGCGCGGCCATTCCTGAATCCCTGATCGAATCGGAGTTTTTCGGCCACGAACGGGGCTCTTTCACAGGAGCTCTTCAAAGAAAAACGGGTCGGTTTGAGCTCGCTGACAAAGGGACCCTGCTCCTTGATGAAGTGACAGAAATCCCTCTTGCTCTGCAAGCGAAATTGCTTCGCGCCATCCAAGAACAGGAATTTGAGCGGGTCGGCGGGATTCGGCCGATCAAGGTGAATATCCGCTTTTTGGCCACGTCCAATCGGAACATGCAAGAGGCAATCGAGATGAAGGTTTTTCGAGAAGACCTTTTCTACCGATTGAATGTAGTGCCCATCCATATCCCCCCTTTAAGAGAAAGAAGAGAAGATATCTTGCCACTTGCCCACTACTTCTTGCACCGATTTTGCCTAGAAAATCACAAGCCTCTCAAACGATTGACCGACCGAGCCATTCAAAAGCTTCTTCGCTACTCATGGCCGGGCAACGTCCGCGAGCTGGGCAATATCATTGAAAGAACTGTGGTGCTCGACTTCGATGCCAAGATTGATGCAGAGCACCTCTATCTTGATCCTCTTCCTACTTCGAAAACGCCGGTTGAAAAAACCTCTCTTCCCGTCGGCATTACCCTCCATGAGCTAGAAAAAAGGCTCATCCTAGAAACGCTCCAAACCCACCACCGCAACCGGGCCAAAACAGCCACCACTTTGGGAATCAGTGTCAGAACGCTCAGAAACAAGCTCCACGAGTACGGGTTTACCGAATAGAGAAAGTCCCATTGAGGAATCTTTATGTTGCGAAAGATCTTTTCTGCTACATGGCATTATCTAAATAGGAGAGGGAAATTTCGAGCCAAAGAGACAAACCGTCCTCGCCCAATAATCAAATGGTCCGCGAGAGGGATTCCGACAAGCGTTGCCGCTTGATAAAGTCGCTTGGTCATTTCGAGATCGCGCGTTGAGGGAGTCGGATCTCCTGTTGGGTGATTGTGGGCAATCACAATAGAATGGGCTTTGTGCTTGACAGCCAAATGGAGCACTTCGCGCGGGTGAAAAAGGAGCTCCGTCAACGTTCCCTGAAAGAGGATCTCGCGATGGATACACCGGAGTTTCACATCGCGCAAAAGAAGGAGAAACACTTCGTTTTTCTCCCGCTCTAAATCGGCCTTGATGAATGCATAGATCTTTTCTGGGGTGTTCAGGGTCTCGTAGCAGCTCTCTTCAATCCGATGGGCTAATGCAAAGGCGGCGTGCAATTGAATCGCCCTGGCTATCCCAATTCCTTTGATCTCTTTGAGCTCTTCCAAAGAGGCCTCACTTAAACCCTTCACCGTTTGAAAGTGGGCGAGCAGCTCCCCAGCAAGCTGCAAGACTGATCGGTTCTTCGTTCCTGAGCCAAGGAGAATCGCAATGAGTTCGATGCTCGAAAGAGACTTCGTCCCATAGCGAACCAACCTCTCTCGGGGTCTCTCTTCGGAAGGAAGCGCTTTTATTGGCAAAGAAGACGTTCTAGACGACATAGGGGGCAATTTTTCTCTCGAGATGGGTAGGAATTTCTACTTGGATGAGAATGTCATTCTCTTCGTACTCTTGACTCAGCACATTCCCTTCTCGAAGCACTTCTGATAGAAGCGCATACTGGCTCTGCGGCACGCGGAGAGAGAATGTCTTGCGCAGGGCAGCCACTTCTCTCATCATCAGATCCATCAGACGATCAAATCCAGTCCTTTGTAATGCAGAAAGCTCAACTGTTTTTACATATTTGAACCGAATCCGATCGATCATAAGCCGATTGGGGCAAAGATCGACTTTGTTGAGAACTGTGATCATGGGAAGGTTGGTCGCTTGCAACTCTTTTAACACCTCAAAAGTCGACTCAGCCTGCATCGCAGCATTGGGGTGACTTACATCGATCAAATGGATCAGAATATCGGCCTGGACCGCCTCTTCCAATGTACTGCGAAACGCAGCTACGAGCTGGTGCGGAATTTTCCGGATGAATCCCACCGTATCAACCAACAAAATGGGCTGTTTGTTGGGGAGGAGAAATTTTCTCGTCGTGGTGTCAAGAGTGGCAAAAAGCTTATCTTCAACAAGGACATCCGCATCGGTGAGCGCTTTGAGAAGGGTCGATTTACCGACATTGGTGTACCCAATGATCGCAAAGGTGGGGATTCCAGATCGTTCACGGGCTCTTCGTTGCGTCTGTCTCTGCTTTTTAACCTCTTCAAATTCTTTGGTGAGCTTATCGATCTCCCGCCTGACAATCCTCCGGTCGATCTCAATCTGCTTCTCCCCTTCCCCCTTCACAAAGCCGCCACTTGCTCCCCCTGATCTTTGTCGTCCCAAGTGGGTCCATAGACGGCGCAATCGAGGCATTTGATAGCGAAGGCTGGCTAGTTCAATCTGTAGCTTTGCCTCTCTTGTATGGGCTCTTTGAGCAAAAACAGCCAAAATCAGCTCTGTCCGATCGATCACTGATTTTTCCGTGATCTTCTCAATATTTCTCTGCTGCTGGGGAGAGATTTCATCATCAAAAATGATCACATCGCAGCCTTGATCGTGAGCAAGTTGCTTGATCTCTTCAATTTTCCCCGATCCTAGAAACGTCCCTGCATCAATTCCCCGTAAAGGACACGGGAGTTTTAAGACGGTCGTCAAGCCATAGGTATGACCTAAACTCTCTAGCTCATCGAGCTGCTCTAAGCAAGGCTCCTTTTCGCCAGCCAAATAAGTTCCGACCAAAAGGGCCTTTGTCTCTTGCCTTTCCAGATCATCTAATCGCCCTTCTTTCATGCTAATGTAAACTCCATTTCGTCCCCATCAAACGCGAGCTGGATCGAGGGGGGTAATCGTCGATTTGTCTTCTCATGATCCAGTGCATGAGAAATGTGGGTAAGCAGGGTCTTCTCTGGCTTTACCCTTCCGACGAAAGCCACAGCCTCATCCAAAGAAAAGTGGAGAGGCGATGGGGTGTCGCGCAAAGCACTCAAAACAAGCTTACTAACCCCTTTGAGGTGAATAAAGAGCGACTCATCATATTCACGAATATCGGAAATATAAGCAAAATCTCCCAACCGAAAACCGCTCACCTTTGTTCCCGCTTGAAAATAGCTCATATATTGCACCGGAAGACCTTCCACATCGATCATCCCATGATCCTTTTCGAAGGGGAAAAAATCGAGCTGCGCACTCAATGTGGGTCCGCTGATCTTCTGAAACAAATAGTCATAACGCTTTTTTAGATCCGATAAACTCTCTTGAGACAAAAAACAAGGAATCCTCTTTTGATCCTTCAGGTAATAAACCCGTAATTCATCAATCCCTGCGATGTGGTCGTAATGGGTGTGAGTGAGCAAAAGGGCATCAAGATCGTCCAAACCATGTTGGAGAGCTTGCTGCCGAAAATCGGGCCCTACATCGATGAGAAACCTCTTCCTCCCCACCCTGATCACCCCAGACGGACGTAAACGAATATTTTGAGAATGAGAGGAATGGCAAACGGGACACTGGCAGCCAATGACAGGAACCCCCGCCGACGCCGCCGTCCCTAAAAATATAAATTGACCTTTTTTGCTCATACAAATTGAAAAAAGATTATACCAGGGAGGGTCTAAATTGGAAATCCCCTCCGCAGACACCCAACAACTTCCATTAAATAAAAAAATATTACAAAAACTAAATTAAAAAGATTTACAAAAACAAATAAAAATCGTATAGTATTAACAAACAAACAAAATTATGAGGTCAAACGTGATTAGATGCATAAACAATGCTCAACCCAATATCGCAAAGGCGATAGGCAATAACGCTGTCGTCAAATATCTTCGACCACAAACTGCTCTGGTCCCATTGGTTCCTTGTGTGATCCACCTTCTACCAAACAACCCTACAAAAAGCGGCTCTTTCGCCCTTCCTGATGGAGAGGGTGTAATCGCAGTTACCCATGCAATAAGCTATGACACTATCATCCCAGAGTCAGAATCGGCCGCACCTGTTGCTCGTGAGATCTCCCCCCTTCAACCAAACAACCTTACAGAAAGAGGCGCTTGCGCACTTTTTTATGGAGTAATCGGAAATAATGAGGAGAAAATCGACTTTGAGATCGCTAGCAAATTGTCTCGTACTGTATCAGAATTTGGAGGAGTCCATATAACCGAAGCAACTCGACGATTGGCCGAAGCGGGAAGTTTTATCCGTCAAAGCGCAAACGAGGCAGCAAATACCATTAAAACGAAAGTTGAAGTAACTCGACTCAGCGCAGCAGAACAATTCCAAGAGATCTCTACCCTCTTGCAAAAGAAAACAGGAGAGACGTTGGGGGAGATAGGCGAAAAAGCAGATCGGGCTCTGTTCAAAACTCTGATGGCAGCATCTACTCTTATCGATTCAGCTAAAGGGTTTAAACGCATTGCTGTAAAGACAGCACAAAAAATCTCTACTGACCTCAACAAGAAGCTCTCGCAAGTAAATGAAAAAAAGAATCAGGTTCTTTCAGGTGGCTTCTCTGCTGAAACCAAATCTAAATTCTATACGGGCATGGCAGGAGGTGGAGCTGCCTTAGGCATTCTTGGAACTGCCGCAGGCATTACAGCACTAAACAATAAAATTCTTGCACGGAAGGCTCAACAAGAAGAGCAAGCGATGCTCGCACAAAAGGCTCAACAAGAAGAGCAAAAGGCCTTCATCAATGAAATGAAGAATAGATTCGAAAAAGTGGAAGATCTAGACCAATTAATGGATGCTGTTTCCTCAAGCCTTCCTGCATTTAAGAATGCAATCACATCGAATAACTCAGACTTAAGGAAAGTCGGAGAAGAAACCTTAGAAATTGTTAGAAAAAATCTTGTCGACGCAAAAAATTTGACCGCAGCAGCTGATAAGACCGATCCGCAAAAACGTGACAGCTACTGTCAAAAATTGGGTGAAACGCTCAAATCACTCGAACTATAACGAAGGGTTCCGGTCACTACTTCTCTCCCCATTTTTTTTGGGGAGAGAAGATCTTCTCTATCAGCTCTTGTGCCATAAGAGAGTGATAGAGCATTCCTCTTGATCCCATACCTGTTAAAACCCATCTTTTTTCTGCAATCTGACACGCAATCGGCTGGTGCCCTTCCTTAGGTCCTACCCGCGTCCCTGATCGAATCTCCACGATTTCAAACGATCTGGCGGGTTGATAAAAGAGAGCCACTTGGTCGATGAGCTCTCTCGCTTTTTGAGCTTCAGGGGCTTTTGTATGCTCATAAGTCGCCCCTACTTGGCAAAGAGAAGGGTCTTCTGTCAATGTAACGTACCCATGCGAGGCGAGACTAAAGGGAAGGGGCTCTTTCCATCTGCAAAGAAGCGATTGACCAATTACCTTTCTTAAAGGGAGATGAAGACAGAGCGGAAACTGCTGCGTCGCAGACCCCGTCGCTAAAATCACCTCATCCTCAGATTCGTTCTCCTCCCACGCTTCTTTAATCATCTTAGCCCCTTTTCTTTGACAAGCAAGCCAAAGTCCCTCTAAATAGAGACGAGAGAAAACAGTGATCCCACTCGGAATCCAAAGACCTTCCATTTGAGGGCATCCTGGAAGGGAAATCGTGGTCCAAAAAGCACTAGAGCCTTGTGAAAGAAGGAACGCGATTTTCTGTTCCTCAGATATAGCGGGACGAAAAACTCCGGATCTACTTGCCACGCTTTTCCCAAGCTCTTTTTCGGCAACTGCGATGAGTTCTAAAGTCGCTTGCATCCCCTCATCCCCTCTCCAGGAAAATTGCGCTTTCTTCCCCAGAAAAGGATGGAGCAGGCCAGTAGAGGCTCCAGAAGCGCCCCCACCAACTCCTTTCGGATCAAACACCGTTACATTGCATCCCTTTTGCAAGGCATACCAGGTGAGACTAAGTCCTGCAAGACCTGCTCCGACAACAATGATTTTCCTCATTTCAAAAGACTCTTCTGATTTAAAAGAGCGGTGGCTTCTGCTGAAAAGTGGAAGAAGAAAACCACAGCAGGAGTGAGGATAGCTGTGAAAGGAAGCATCAGAAAAAAGGATTCGATTGCAATCGAAACAGAACTTTCCAAAACAAAAAAATGGGTATTGGTCAAAGATCCAGCTAAATACAAACAACCTGAAATCAAAAGAAGCGGCATCATCCCAATGAAAAGAAGGGCAAGAGCACTCAACCAACGTTGTTTAAGGGAGTCAAAAACCCTTTTGGCCAAAGCTCCCTTTCGCATCGACTGAAGATTTGCAACCGGTGCCACAAAAAAGAGGAGCGCTAAATTCACCAGACAAAGAAGAAGTGATGAGAAAATAAGCAAAAAAGGGGCAAAGGCAAGAACAGTACTAAAAAAATTTCCGATCCCAGGGATCTCCTTGAGCAAGAAAAAGAACCCAAGGAGAATCCAAAAGAGAAGATAGAGAAGAAAAGAGGGAACGGCTAGATAGGAAACTCCTAAAATAAGATCGATTGAACTACTCACTAGTCTGCGGAGATTGATTGGTATTTGCTTCATCTCGTGGTAGTAAAAACGGGACAGAACCACTCCCAAAGCGAGGAGAATCCCAGAAGAGAGAAAGAGGGGAAGAAAGCCCAGACTTAAACGCATCCAAGACCCCGCTTCTAAAGAGAGCGCTCTACAAAAGATGGTGAGAATGCCACAGAGAACTAAAACTAAAAAAGTGAGCAAAAGAGGCAAACGAGAGAATGAAAGAAAAAGAGCTCTATGAAATGCTTTCTCTATTTCCACCCACGCCATCAATCTACACTCGTTCCACCTCAAAGATATCCCAAACAAACCGAATCTGAAGCATCAAATTTTCCAATAAAAAAATTGAGGTTACTATTAATTCAACATTGACCCCAATTTTTTATTGGAAATTTGATAGCATTAAATCGGTTTGCTTTGAGCATCTTTGGAGTGGAACGAGTATATACCAAATGCTCTTTTTTTCGCAAAAGTATCGGTTGCCCGAACAAGAGCATCGGTAATTCCCACCTCATTTGCTGCATGCCCCGCATCGGGGATCACCTCCAATCTTGCTTCAGGCCAAGCCTGATGCAACTCCCAAGCAGACTCAAATGGACACACCATATCATATCTTCCATGAATAATAATCCCAGGAATGGACCGGATTTTGCCTACTTGTTCAATGAGCCAATTATCGGTTGTAAAAAAACAATTATTCAGGAAGTAGTGACATTCAATACGAGCCAGTGCATCAGCGTGATCATCCTCAACAAATTCAGCAAATAAAGCTGGGTCAAACAAAAGCTTTAAATTGACACTTTCCCAAGAACTCCATGCAACAGCCGCTCTCTTTCGTATTTCTCGGTCTTTTGAGGTCAATTGCCGGTAATACGCCTCGATCATCTCTCCCCTTTCCTCTTTCGGAATGGGCAACAGATACTTTTCCCACTCATCGCGGAAAATGTGATGAGCCCCAAACTGATAAAACCAATGGAGCTCTTTTTTCCGCCCCAGAAAAATGCCTCGGAGCACAAGACCGAGCACTTGATCTGGATGCGTTTCCGCATACGCCAAGGCGAGGGTGCTCCCCCAAGAGCCTCCAAAGACCAGCCAACGATCTACACCAAACAACCGGCGCAGCTTCTCGATGTCAGCCACAAGATCCCAGGTTGTATTGGCAGTTAAATCGGCGTGAGGAGTACTTTTTCCACATCCTCTCTGATCAAAGAGGATAATCTGATAGAGAGCAGGATTGAAAAAAGAGCGGTGACTCACAGAGAGTCCAGCTCCCGGACCTCCATGCAAGAAAAGAACCGGGATCCCTTTAGGATTACCACAGGACTCCCAATAGAGCTTATGGCCGGAGCCCACATCGAGAAATCCTGTTTGATACGGTTCAATGAACGGATATTTTTCTCTCATGATCGTCCATGTTTATAAAGATAAGAAGGTCGCATCATCGGAGTTCCATTCCCCTCTTTTGCATACAACCGTTCATAAAGAATCTGGATCGCGATCCCCACTGAACGGGCCATCCCCAAAAGGACAGGCGCATAATCGAGATAAGGGAAACCTCCCACCGTTAACAAGACCCCTCCAATCGCATCGAAGTTGGGGAAAGGATCGGAGAACCTCGGATTTTTTTTCAAGACTCTCGTTCCCTCAACGCGAATAAGTCCAGCCACTTTCACAAGAGGATGAGAACCGAAATTGGCTTGGCAGTAATCATAACAGAAAGTAGCTCTGGGATCCTCAATCTTCAACACCTTGTGGCCAAAGCCAGGAACGCCTTCTCCTCGATCGAGCCTTTGTCGAATGAGTCTTTCTAACTCGGCAGAGCTTCCATTTTCTCCCATCTTGCGATGCACCTCTTGGACAAAAGCAAAACTCTCTTCAAGCCCTTTTCGGTAGCGCTCACCTCCTAATACAGCCATGGCGGCAGCTAAGGATCCATACAAATGCTCGAGACTCGACGCCACAGCCTTGCCCACGAAGGCAGGCAAACTCCCTCCTCCATGATCCAAACTTAAAACAATGAACATCCGGAGCATCTCCACTAAATGGGCGCTTTTTGCTTCAGGGATGCGCAGCATATGGACAAAGTTCTCGATATACCCAAGCTCTGGCCTCGGAACAGGTGTTTCTCCCCATCCCGCGTGGCTGTTGATCACAGTCGCCGCGATGTGAGGAATCTTCGCAATGAGATTGAGAGCATCTTCTCGGTATTGCCCTGTCGATTCGCACATTCCTACGATAAGAAGAGCCGTGGCCAAATGATCGATCGGCTCGCCGGTCCGAGGGAGCGATTCGATGTGACAAAGCGTTTCTTTTTTGCACTCGGCCCGAGAAGAAAGTGTTTGATAGAATTTACCCACCTGATCGAGGGTTCCCGCCTCACCGTAGTACAGGAGGTAGATCACTTCGATCGGATCGCGCGCGCCTAAAGAAAGAATAGGGCGGCCGATATACGAAAGGCCTGTATGAGGATCGACATGGGAAGTGACACAGTAACCAATGGGCCAACCTTTGATTCCCGTTTCCAAATGTTCTCTTGTGATTTCAAATAAAACCCCTTCCCGCATCGTCCACCTTGATTTGCTTGGAAGTGTATCACACAAGCTCGACTTTGTACATTTTTTGAACGGGCAGCTCCGAGAGAGGCGTTCAATGATTTTATTATTTTTTTACGAATTAATGGCTGCGAAGTCCCCATTAACAAGCAAAAAAATAATAAAAGCATGAACGCACTCTCCGGAGATGCCGGCAAAAAATATACTCGTTCCACTCCAAAGTTACCCAAGAAAAAAATTAGGGTCAATATTGAATTAATATTAACCCCAATTTTTTATTGAAAATTTGATGCTTTAAATTCGGTTTTCTTGGGCCATTTTGGAGCGGAACGAGTATATACAAAGTCGAGACAAGCAGAAATGATTAAACCTCGCCTCGTAAGATCGACTCTCGATAGCGACGCATCAGCTCGACCATGAAGTGGAGATTGTGAATCGTGGCAAGAGTGTATGCAGTGAGTTCTCCCGCTTTAAAGAGATGATGGAGGTAGGCCACCGTAAAATGGCGACAGGTCCAACATGTACATTCAGGCTCAATCGGATTTAGCCGATCCGCATTTTCGGCGCGGGTCACCTTCATCCCCCCTTGTTGAATGAGTAAAAGTCCGTGACGAGCAGCTCTGGTCGGATAAGAACTATCAAACGTATCGATTCCTAAAGGAACACACCGACTTAACGATTCGAGATCGCCGATTCCGAGAAGATGATTGGGTTGTTCAAGAGGCAAATGGGGCATCAATTCGGTCAACATCCCGACCATCTCAGGCTTTGTTTTTCCAAGGGAGCCCCCAATGGCATAGCCGTCAAAAGGAAGCTCTTTCAACCGCTCAGCGCTCTCCTTGCGTAAATCAAGATCCACTCCGCCATGGATTACCGCATAGATCGCTTGGTTGTTTCGGTTTTTCAAATGCTCCTCTAAAGACCGTTTTTCCCAACGATGCGTTCTCTCAAATGCATTTTTCAACTTTTCAGCGCCGATATGATAAGGAGGCAATTCATCGAAAGGGATGATGATGTCAGCACCCAGTGCTTTTTGAGCCTGGATCGACGACTCGGGAGTCAACAACACGAACTTTCCGTCTCGATAGGAACGGAATAACACCCCGTCTTCGGTCACTTTGAGTACATGGCCGTCCTGTTTTTTCACGCCACAACTCTTTAACTCGCTTGCCACCGATCCATAGGCAAGAGAGAAGACCTGAAAACCTCCCGAATCGGTGATGATTGGCATTTTTCGATTGATGAATTGATGCAGGCCCCCCGCCTTTTTCACCACCTCCACCCCCGGCTGCAAAAGGAGATGGTACGTATTACAAAACATCAACTGCAAACCAATCGAGTCGACCATCGTGTTATCGAGCCCTTTCAATGTTCCATTGGTTCCGACCGCTACAAAATTGGGAGTATCGATGATCCCGTGAGGAGTATGTATACGCCCTACTCGGGCCCTTGATCGGGAGGACCTATGCAAAATCTCAAACCGGAACATATCTCTTCCCCAACATCACGAGAAACCCACTTGAAACAATGATCACCGCTTTAATCAAAAAGCTCATCAAGATCACATCTGCCACTGAGAAGACAAGACCATAAAGCCCCAAGAAACTAAACAACACCGTATCCAATAATTGAGTTGCTAAAAGAGAACACGTTATCCGAAGAGCGAGATGCCTGCCAGCCCACCGCTCTTTTAAAAAACCAAACAGACGCACATCGATCTTTTGCACTAGAAAATAAACACCAATCGATGCAAATGTAATTCTCGGGGAAGAAGAAAGGATCGATACAAACGAAGAGTGAGTCGTATCAGAACTCAAAGGCTTATACCATAAATGGATCTGCCCCATCGCAGTGAAAAAGAGAAGTCCATAACACGCCATTTTCACAGCCCGATTCGATTCTTCTTTCCCATAAATCTCTTGTAAGAAGTTCAAAGCGAGGACAGACCCAATCGCAAAGACATCACTGCACGTCACATCGAAGCAAAAAAGGTGCATTTGTTTGACTACAAATAGATTAGCAAAAACACCCTGCAAAATGACGAGAGAAATCAGAGCCTGTTTGCCAAGGCGAATAGATCCCAAGACACACGCAATGACGAGAACAATGTGAGAAAAGAAGAGACATTCATTCATGAGTATACCGAAGTAGCCTCATTTCCTGGGGACAAAGATTTTGCGTTCACCGAGCAAAGCAAACACCTCTTCGGCAGTGACCATTTGTTTTCCTTGGCAAGCCGTCCAAGCACCGACCTGATCCAGGAGAGTCAAGCTCTTATCGGGGTTATAGCCTGGAAGTGAGGAAGCTACTTGCATCGCTGCTTGAATGGCAGAGTCTGTGTAGACACAACGAAATCGATTCGCAAAAAGCTGGACCTTCGCTCGGATGATCTTTTCCAGCAACTCTCCTGTCGGCTCAGGAACTTTCACCACAGAAAATCGACGAGCAAAGGCTTCATCCTGAGCAAGGATCTGATACTCTTTTTCTGTGGTGCACCCAATCAAGCGGACCTTACCAGAGGAAAGAAGGGGTTTAAGAAGATCTCGTAAATACGTGCCCGACCCGCCGGAAACTGATCCCACTGAAAAAAGGGCATGGATCTCATCGACAAAAAGGATCAAGTGATGATTTTCTTGTTTTTGAAGATCGGTAATGAGTCGATGGATTTTGCTTTCAAAACAACCTATGTAGGGGCTGTCTTTTACGAACTCGCCGATCGAAATTTCGATCACTCGACATCCTTCAAAGGGGGGAGATTCTCCCCGAGCAATTTGCTTTGCAAATTGCTCGACCAGGGTGGTTTTACCCGAACCCGCAGGACCTACTAATACGACATTGGGCTTATCGAAGCTAAGCAAAGCCGCTTTGAGCAGTTCCGTTTCTGTTTTCCGGGAGGGAAGAAAGGGGAGCTCTTCTTTGAGGGCGAGATCCCTTGTTTTGTCGTTTAGATCGATGAAAGTCGTCCCAAAGGAGGCCTCTTCCGCAGACCCTGAATCACCGATAAGTCCAAGTATTTTCAGAGCGATAAAGGAGACAACGCCCCCTAAGATGACCACCCCTGACAGCCCTATGAAAGGCTGTGCCAGCCCACTATTTCCGGAAAAAAAACCTTGATATACACAATAGCTACCGATCGAAAAACTGAGACAGGAACACAATCGTCGCCAATTCGCAGGGGTCGGCATAGCCCTTGCGACCGCATTTTGAACCCGTTTTAAAAGACTTTTTCTACCTAGATCCCCCTCATCATAAATACCCTGAAAAAAAGAAGGAACAGAAGATTCAACCGGATAAATGTCTGACATAAAAATCTATGAAATCATATAGAATTACTCCATTTAATTCAAGAAAGAATGAATATCCTCCAGGCGGCCGAGCATAAAACAAAATTTTGAGTATGTAGAGAAAGTTATGGCAGATTTTTTGACCCAAAAGGAGTATCCTAATGGGACAAAAAAGAGGACGAGTGCCAGCACATATTCAACCGAAAACGTTTCATCATCCGCAAGCAGATGAACCTTGGATAGCAATTTTTGAAAAAGTTGAAGATCCTCGAGAGGTATCGTGTAATACACGATATTCAGTAACCACCATTTTATT
>DAIDIZ010000014.1 GCA_027451585.1 Chlamydiota bacterium | reverse complement strand
AGCCCTCAGGGAACCTTACTCCTTCGAGACTAGAGATTTGGGTGAATCTCAGGTCAAGGGACTTTGACTGTGTAGCATAGCATTTACTGATTTTGTCTGCAGCCGCTCTTCTAGCAGGTTTTTCCTCTTCTGGTCCATTGGCTATCCATTGCTCAAGAGCTTTTTGCCAAGGAGGAGTGTTCGCTGTAGTTGCATTGGTTTGAAGCTCTTTTTTTGCGCTCCATCTATTCAAGGCCAAGGCAGCCAAGATATGAAGAGCAATGAATACGCAGTTCTTTGCGAAATTTGCAGGGAGGGTCTCTCCTGGAAGATGAAAGAGGCCTCGGTTGATTAGATCGGAATATCTTCGTATTAATTGCATTTTAATTCCTGCTTTTATGATTTGTAATCTCGACTTTGTACAATCTCATGGATTCCTCAGCTAATGCTCGTCAGTCATGAGATTGTACAAAGTCGAGGTAATGTGTCAGTTATTCTATCTTTAATAATAAAGTTGGTTTTGTTGCGAATTTAATTATATCGATTTTTTTTTATTAATTCAATCTTTTTTTAACGTGTCTGTAATTAGTGAGATAAGTCTGCCGTTTCGCAATTGATTAAAGAGGGGAGGCATGATCGAGGGCTTTTCTAAACTCTTTTAGGGCTTTGGGGTGATATTCCTTGACGCTTACGATCTTTTCGGCGGACTACCAGTCTGGCGCTCAAAGATGGTATTGAGCCAAGTTATCCTAGGGCTCGGTGCAGCATTTATGGCATTTTGGAACGCGATAGAGGCGAATCGCCCTATTTGGCAGTATTGTGAGGTGGACCCAATCGATTGGGTCCACTTCACTCGGTGACTTGAGAACAAGAAAAACCTTATCCGCAGCTATTTATGCAACAACGCCCTTAAAAACCGTTTTTCGTGTTGTTTTGGTATAAATTCGGTTCGCTTTGGGCATCTTTGGAGTGGAACGAGTATAGTCGTATTTCCCCTTTTGGTATCTCAAGAAGAAGTTTATTAATTTTTCGCACAAGTAAAACAAGGAATTTAGAGCGAACTTCTTAAGGGATGATAGAAAAAAAACAGTAGGAATCTTATGCATCGAAGCTTTCTCAGCATTTCCCGAAGAGTTTGTGCTGCTCGGCGAAGAAACGGTTTGAAGTACATAGGAGGTTGGGTACTGTGCTCCGGCTGAACAAGAAAACGTGTTTGGCACGGGGTCGGAAAGAGCGACGACGGACAAGGAATCCATTCGAACAGCATTTCCCGAAGAGTTTGTGCTGCTCGGCGAAGAAACAGGCTTTGGAACGGGGGGGAGTGAAGTTTTTTGCCTCTCGACGGATTCTAAAACTGGTTTGGGACTTGCGCAAACCTGAGGAACCGGTTCACTAGGTCGATCTAAAGAGGAATTTTTAATCGGATTATCAGAAAGAGCCAATTCTTTTGAGCTGATAGCTCCTTGCTCTTCGGCGATGGATGCGATCTCATTATGGGAAAGATCCAACTTTTGTAGACCTGGTAACGATACTTTACAATCATTCGGAGAACCAATCCGGTTGTAAGAAAGATCAAGATCGGAAAGGCCGCTTCTCTTCCCTAAATGAACCAAATTGCAAGACGAAATCTGATTATGAGACAGATTAAGGCTCCTTAATCCAGAGCAGTCTTCAGAAATGTCCTCTTCTCCTATAGAGGAGATCTGGTTATAGGAAAGATCCACACTTTCTAAACGATGGTTACGAGAGCGCAGCGTTTGAGGGGCTGAGGTGAGCTGATTGTGAGAAAGATTGATCGCCCGGAGATTTGGCGGCAAATTGCTTGGAAGCGAAGTAAGCCCTAGAGAAGAAAGATCTAATTCCTGCTCAAATTCCTCGCCAGCCGTTGTGATTCTTTCAGCAGCGATTGTCCGCTTCTGTCCTTCGGAAGAAGAGGGATCAACAGCCTTTACCCAGCTTTCAAGAGAAATTTTCCAATCCGGGAGTCTCTTAGCCCTTTTATCTGGTAGAGCTTCTTGTCGTAAAGGCCCGTTCTGCTGTCTCTCTTCAATTTGCTTTTCAGAAGAAGGATTGAATGGTTCTTGCTGTTTAGGAGTCTCTGGGGTACTTTCATTCTGTTCTTTTGCTTTCTCCAAGGATTCTTGCTCGTCAGTGTTCGTAAGTCCATCTTTCTTGGCGTTGGAGAGGTCCTGAACGCGACCACCGTCTAAGCGAACAATATTGACAGGCGCTTCAATCGGGAGGGTGGGTTGTATCTTCCTGAGAGACCATTCTTGTGTATCAAAATTGGAAAGCTCATTATCTCGAACAAATTCAATTCTCATTTTTTGTCACCTTATATATGTTATAAAATATATTATAACATTGTATAAATTAATTTTCAAATATTGGTAAATTAAGTATGTGTTGACAAAAATGAAGCTGCCCTTGAATTCCCCCCTTAAGGGAGGGGCCTCGACCGGCTCTGCCTGAGGAAGGATAGGAGGATTGTTTTTTTGTGTATCATCTCTAATACTAAGGTTGTTACGATCGTAACGCTAAGGCAGAGATTGCTTTTTTGGCCTCTTCTCCGTGATCGACCATCGGAGGGGGGTAAAAAGGGCTGGTTTTTCTATTCCAATGATGGATTTGTTCGGAAGGGTAACTTTTAAGTTCGGGGATCCACTGCTTGGTGTAGAGGCAATCAGGATCGAATTTTTTCTGCTGTGTCCAAGGATTGAAAACTCGAAAATAGGGCTGGGCGTCGGTTCCAGTACCTGCGACCCATTGCCAATTTCCGTTATTCACGGCGGGATCATAATCCACTAACTGTGTCGCAAAATAGCTCTCGCCCCATCTCCAATCGATATGGAGATCTTTAGTGAGAAAGGAGGCGGTAATCATCCGAACCCGATTGTGCATAAAGCCGGTTTGGTTCAGTTCTCTCATCCCTGCATCGACAATGGGAAACCCGGTCATTCCTTGAGTCCATTTTGCGAAGTGTTCCTGATTTTCTGACCAGCGGATCTGCTCAAACTTTTTATGGAAAGGAGATCCAAATACATGGGGAAAGAAGAAGGCAATCGAAATGAAAAAATCTCTCCAGTAAAGAGACCGGATGAGTCCATGATCAGGGGAGAGAGCTTTGTTGATAGCATGGAACACCTCTCGAGGGGAAAGAGTGGTGAGGTTGAGATGCGCTGAAAGATGGGTTGTCCTTTCCTTCGCAGGGAAATCTCTTTCCTTATCGTAAGATGAAAAAGAATCTAGGTGCTTAAGAATTTTGAGTCCCTCTTTCCTTCCTCCTCGGCAACCGTTGTTGGTAGTAGGGATGAGTTTTTGCAAAAGAGTGGGAGGGGCCGCAAAAGGGATTTCTCCTTTAAAAAAATGAGCGGCGGGGAAGTCGGTAACAGGAAAGGGGACCTCACTTTTTACGTTATGACGAAAATAAGGTGTGAAAGTAGTGTAAGGAGATCCTTCTTTTTTCACCGTTGCTTCGGGGGGATGAAAAAGAAGATCATCCAATAAATGGAAGGCAATTTTTCTTTTCTCGCATAGTCTTTTGATTTTTTCATCCCACTTCCGACTGTAGGGAGTGTATATCGGAAATGATTCAAAAGTCGGCTTTTGGGCAGCTTTCACGCCGGCCAAAAAGCCTGCTTTTGAATCATTTCCGGTATAGTCTCGATTCACGATCACCGCATCGATGTTCATAGATTGAATCAGACGATCGATAATCTCTTCATTTTCCCCTTCAAAAAGATAAAGACGGCTCCCTTTTCTTTCTAGCGAATCGTGCAGATCTTCGAGCGATTCGATCATGAATTTAAGACAGTGATCATTTCGATATCTGTTCTTCTGAATTTGTTCAGAAGTGAAGATAAAGGCAGGGATCACTACCTGGGAATGACGGAGAGCAAAAAGAATCCCTGTATTATCTTCAAGTCGCAGATCTCTTCGAAAAAGAAAAAGCGAGCGATTAACGGTGCCAGACATACCAGTTTCTTTTTTTATAGATCTCAAGGATGAAAGGGTCGTCTTCTTCTAAGTTCCTGCGCGCTATAGAGTTCCCGCGCAATATAAAGTCTAAGTTCCTGCGCGCTATAGATTCTACGTTCCCGCGCGCTATAAAGTAAGGATTTCCACACTTCCAGAAAGGGTTATGGGTTGTAGAGGAAAGTCTCTGGCATTCTTTTCTTACCCAAACAGGGGCGTTTTTTGCGTCGCCCTCAAAGCGATGATTATTCGGAAGATCGGTGAAGATAAGCATGACTTTGCTTAGTGGTGTTCTGTCCTGACCCCAGCAAAGCCAGAAACGAGCCGTTTCCCACGAGGGGGCCACTTTATCTGTTTGTGGAAACTCAATTTTAAGGAATGTGGGTTCACGGTTCCTGTAGTCAAATGGAAGATAAAGACGGCAGACATTGGCCATTTTCCCTCTCAAATAGGAACATTATACTATGCCTGCATCAAAAAATAAAAGATTATTTTCTTTTGTTAGCTTTGAGCTGCCAAAGCGCCTTTATTGTCCTCGACTTTTGCTTCAGGACTGACAAAATCAATCTTCCCATCTTTCACCGAAACGAGATATTTTCTCTCTTCATTCGGATGATGGAGCAATTTCTCAGCGAGAGGATCTTCGAGATATTGTTCGAGGACTCTGCGTAAAGGTCGAGCTCCCATTTCGGGGAGATACCCTTTTTCGACGAGGAACAGGCGGGCTGCATCGTCGATCTCGATAAAGATTTTTTTCTTCTCTAAACGGCTTTTCAGCTTGTTGAATTCGAGATCGATCACCTGGCATAGAGCCGTCTTATCAAGCGTTCTGAAGATCACAAGGCTGTCAAGTCGATTGAGAAACTCCGGTTTGAAGTGTTTTTTGACAGACGATTCAATCTTCCCTTGCATTTCTTTATAGTCGAACAGATTTTCCTTCGCCTGGAATCCCACTTCGGTCGATTTGCGGATCAAATCGGCGCCTAGGTTGGAGGTCATGATGATGATGGTATTGCGGAAATCGATCTTTCTCCCTACTGAATCGGTGAGGCGTCCTTCTTCGAGAATTTGTAAGAGCAAGTTCATCACATCAGGATGAGCTTTTTCCACTTCGTCAAAGAGTACCACGCAATAGGGACGTCTTCGTACCTGTTCGGTCAGTTGCCCTCCCTCTTCGTAGCCGACGTAGCCAGGAGGCGAGCCGGTCATCCGACTGATTGCAAATTTTTCCATGTACTCAGACATGTCGACCTGGATGAGCGCATCTTCTCCGCCAAACATGTGGGTGGCAAGGAGCCTTGCTAAGTGCGTTTTCCCAACGCCTGTCGGCCCTAAGAAGAGGAAGGCTCCAATCGGTCTATTCGGATCCTTGATATCGGCCCGACTTCTCCGAATCGCGCGACAGACTGTTTGGATCGCGTCGTCTTGTCCGATGATCTTTGTTTTGAGCTCTTGTTCCATTTTGAGAACTTTTTCTGTTTCTCCTTCGGTAAGTCTTGTGACGGGAACTCCTGTTTGCTTAGCCACAATATTTGCAATATCTTCTTCGTCGACAATCGGAAGGTTTTCATCTTTACGCGCTTCCCAGTCGATTTTTGCTTTTTGGAGCTCTTCTCTTGCTGTTTTTTCATTATCTCTTAGTTTGGCCGCTTTTTCGTATTCTTGGCGGCTGATTGCATCTTCCTTCGCAATCCTCGCTTCTTCTACTTTTGTTTCCAGCTCAGAGACATAAGAGGGTTGATGCATGATCGCGATACGAGCTTTGGCTCCTGCTTCATCGAGCAAATCAATTGCCTTATCGGGGAGAAACCGTCCGGAGATATAGCGATCGGACATTAAAACGGCTGCTTTGATCGAAGCGTCTGTATAGACACACTTGTGGTGTTCTTCGTATTTGGTTTTTAGTCCTAAGAGAATGGAGATGCTCTCTTCGGCATTCGGCGGTTGAACGATGATCTTTTGGAATCTTCTTTCGAGTGCTGGATCTTTTTCAATGTGTTTGCGGTATTCATCGAGAGTAGTCGCTCCTATGCACTGGATTTCTCCTCGAGAAAGGGACGGTTTCAAGATGTTGGATGCGTCGATAGCCCCTTCGGCTGCTCCCGCACCTACAATCGTGTGCAATTCATCGATGAAGAGCAGGATGTTCCCATGTTTTTTGATCTCATCCATTACCGCCTTGATTCGCTCTTCGAATTGACCTCGGTACTTTGTCCCTGCGATCATTAAAGTAAGATCGAGAGAAATAAGCCGTTTTTTTCTCAAATTATCGGGTACTTCACCTCGGACAATCGCTTGGGCTAACCCTTCAACAATCGCTGTTTTCCCAACGCCTGCTTCACCAATTAAGACCGGATTGTTCTTTCTTCTTCGGCACAAAATCAAGATGAGTCGCTCTACTTCATCTCTTCTGCCGATGACCGGATCCATTTTCCCTTCGCGGCACATCTCTGTGAGGTCGTGGCCATAGGCTCTTAAGGCTGGCATCTTATCTGCCCCTAGAGGAGCTTTCTCTTGGGAAGCCCCCTTCGCAGCCCCATTCGAGTTGGCTCCATTTGTGGGAGGGGGAGACCCAATCGGCGGGAGCTGTAAGTTGAACGTTTCCAACTCCTTTAAAACCTCTTTGCGGACCTCTTTCAGATTAGCATTTAAGTTTTCGAGGACTTGAGCTGCCACTCCATCTGTTTGTCGCAAGAGAGCCAAGAGGAGATGTTCTGTTCCTACATAGTTATGGTTTAGGCTTGCCGCTTCTTCATTGGCGAATTCAAAAACTTTTTTTACTTTCCCGGTAAGAGCTGGATCTCCATAGACCTGGATTTCAGGGCCGAAGCCGACGAGTCGTTCTACCTCTGTTCGAATCGCGTCATAATCGAGATTGAGATTGCGAAGTACATTGACGGCGATCCCTTGACCCAACTTCATGAGACCAAGCAAGATATGCTCAGTTCCCAAATAGTTGTGGTTGAGGCGCTGTGCCTCTTTTTTTGCTAGCTTGATGACTTGTTTGGCTCGGTTGGTAAATTTATCAAACATAAGGCTATTTTATTCCTTTTTCGACTAAACTTCTAGATAGACTGATTTGGTTTGTTTGAAAAGAGAATTTTACAAGGTGTTCATGCTTTGCGTAATAGATACAGAAAGTTCTTCAGCAGAAAGCAACATGAGTCGAGATGCTCAACTTTTAGACTCTCTTGAAGAAGAACCAATCCTTCATCTTTACGGCTGGGAGCGCCCGTCTGCGACCTATGGTCACTTCATCGATCCCGCCGGTTATTTTGACATGGAGGCGATTAAAAGAAGAGAAATTTCTTTGGCTCGGAGATCAACGGGAGGAGGGATCGTTTTCCATATTTGGGATTATGCTTTTTCTTTTCTCATGCCTTCTTCACATCCTTATTTTTCGACCAATACATTAGATAATTATCGATTTGTGAATGAGATTGTTCTTGAGGTGATAAAAAAGCTCTTCCTGATAGACGATTGTATCCATCTGATTGCTGATGATTTCCCGGCAAAGGGGCCCTCCTGTTCTCATTTTTGTATGGCCAGACCGACCCAGTATGATGTCGTATATAAGGGGGTTAAGATTGCGGGAGCAGCTCAGAGGAGAACCAAAAAAGGGTACCTTCATCAAGGGACGATATCGCTTGCAAGCCCCGACGAAGCTCTTTTGCGCGAACTTCTGATTTCTGGTAACGAGGTGGTGAGTGCAATGGAGGAATATACGTTTGCTCCGCTAGGAAAATCTCCTTCAACGGATCTTCTTGCAGAGGCCCGTTCCAGTCTGAGAGATGCGCTGAAAATAGCTTTTAGGGCGGGCTGTGGGGTATGAAGGCAGCAGCCTTTCTCTCATCGGCTCCGTGGTTGCATTTTGTTTTTAGGGTGTGGTAGACTCAAGGGTCATACTTTATGGCAAAAACAAAAAACGCAATTACTCCTACGCGCGAAGAGAATTATCCTGAATGGTATCAGAGCATTCTTAAAGCGGCCGATCTCGCAGAACACTCTCCCGTCAGAGGCTGCATGGTCATCAAACCTTGGGGATATGCTCTCTGGGAGAATATCCAAAAAAGGTTAGATGCAAAATTCAAAGAAACGGGCCATCAAAATGCCTATTTCCCTCTCTTTATTCCGCTTAGCTTCCTCGAAAAAGAGGCCGAGCATGTGGAGGGGTTTGCGAAAGAATGCGCTGTCGTCACGCATCATCGGTTAGAAAAAGGGAAGGACGGAAAGCTTGTTCCTGCAGGGGAGTTGGAAGAGCCGCTGATTGTGCGCCCCACTTCAGAAATGATCATTGGTCACTCGTTTGCGAAATGGGTCGAATCGTATCGCGATCTCCCTTTGCTCATCAATCAGTGGTGTAATGTGGTCCGATGGGAAATGCGAACGAGGATGTTTCTAAGAACTGCGGAATTTCTTTGGCAAGAGGGGCATACGGCTCATGCGACGAGGGAAGAAGCTGAACTTGAAACGAAGACGATGCTTCGAGTTTATTCAGATTTTGCCCGTCAGTATTTAGCCATTCCTGTTATCTCCGGAGAAAAGACCGAAAGCGAGCGGTTCCCGGGAGCTGTGCATACTTATTGCATTGAAGCCATGATGCAGGATCGGAAGGCTCTCCAGGCAGGCACTTCGCATTTTTTGGGCCAGAATTTCGCAAGATCGTGTGGAATTGAATTTCAAAGCGTCTCAGGTGAGAGAGAGTATGCGTGGACTACCTCGTGGGGGGTGACGACTCGTCTGATCGGTGCCCTGATCATGGTCCATAGTGACGATGATGGACTCGTCTTGCCTCCAAAAATCGCTCCCTCCCATGTTGTCTTGATTCCGATTATCCATAATGCCGATACAAAAGAGGCTGTCATGGGATATGTCAATCAATTAGCACAAGAACTTCGCTCCTGTATTTATGATGGAGAAGGGTTGAAAGTGGTGGTCGACGGGCGCGACTTAAGGGGCGGAGAAAAAAGTTGGTCCTGGATTAAAAAGGGGGTTCCCCTCAGGATCGAAATTGGTTTAAGAGAAATCGAAGCTGCGCAATTAGGCCTCATGCGTAGAGATCGGCCTCATAAAGAGGTGATCTCCTGTCCACGCGATCAGCTCAAAGAGAGGATTCTTCGAACTCTTGAAGAGATGCAAAATCAACTGCTGGAGAAGGCCACTTCTTTTCGTGATGTTCATACGAGAAAAATTGATCGCAAAGAGGAGTTTATCGAATTTTTCCAAGGCAAAGATGAGGAAATCTCGGGTGGATTTGCTTTGTGTCATTGGAATGGAGATCCCTCTTTTGAAAAAGAGGTGAAGGAAACATTGAATGTGACGATTCGGTGCATTCCTGATCATCTGCCATTGGAAGCTGGGAAGTGTATTTTTTCCGGAGAGAAGAGCTCTCGACGTGTTTTATTTGCCAAGTCTTATTGAGGAATGTGATGTTGCGTTTTGAAAAGTTTCAGAAACCCTTTTTTCTTTTTCTCATCGCCCTGATGGTCGGATCTTTTGTTTTTTTTGGAGTAGCTGATGTGCTCTCTCAAACCGGCGAATCAAAAAAAAAGGAGCGGGTCATCGGGAAAAAAATCGATGGGTCTTCTCTTTATCTTGGCGAAGTAGAAACGCTTTCTCGCTTCATCGCTCTTGATTTTACTGATGTATTCTTCTCCTTGAATGCTCTTCCTAATTTTTGCAACGATGGCGTGATCCGCAATGATTTACTCAAAACAGGGCTCGCCGATCTTCTTGTTCAGGCCTATTTTGATGAGCTGAAGCCTGAGTTACAAGAAAGACTCAATAAAATTCGAGCTTATCGAAGCTACGAAAACCCGGACATCCCCTTTATGACAGCTCGTTTCGTTTGGGACCAATTTGCCCCTTCCTTTGGAAAAGAACAGCCCAAATTTTTTCTAGAAAAAGAGCCTACCCTCGCCACCTTTTCTCGACTTTCTCTCCTCTACCAAGAACAGGATCAGTGTCCTCCTGAATTTGTCCGTCACCGGCTACTCGATTTTCAAAAGCAGATCACTTGGCAAGATCCAGATCCTCGTCTTGAGCACGTGGATCTCGCGATGTTTGGTTTTCACTCTACTACCGATTGGTTTGGTTCCCGCTTCATCGATCTATCTGCCCAATTTATCTTGAATGGGGCCAAACTTGCTGAAATGAAGGGGTATCAAGTCTCTTGTCAAGAAGCGAAAAGTGATCTTTTGCGCATTTTTCATGATTCCATGGACCATTTCAAAGAAGCCAAAAGAAAACCCACCTTCTCTTTTGAAGAGCATCTCAGATTGCTCGGCTTAGATGAAGCTTGTGCCGTAGAAGCATGGCGCTCTGTTCTTTTATTTCGCCGTTATTTTCAGGGAGTGGGAAAGGCAGCTTTTCTCGATGAGCTTGCCTGTCGTCAATTTGCTTCTTTTGCTCTTGAAACTTCTGTCATAGAAAAATTTGAATGGCCGTCCTCTCTTCGGATAAGGTCTTTCCGCGATCTTGCTGAGTTCGAGGTATATCTCCAATCAATTGCCAAAGACAAAGATCAGTTTGGATTGCCGAAGACATTTTTGAGCTTAGAAAAGATAGAAGAGAAAACGCCTCAGCTTGTCCAAACCGCTTACCAAATGAAAATAGGACAGCTTTCCGCAGAAGAAGTGGGATTGAGAGCCTCTTCTAAAGAGATCCTTGATTGGGAATTGAACCATTGGGATTCATTAAGAAAGGAGTTTTCCTTTCTCGAAGATGCCTCCTATTTACAGGGCCGATTTGATCTCCTTGAACGTTTGTCTTCTGAGAACCGGCTTTCTATCGATCTCTATGCCCGCGGCAAAATAGCTCTCTCTCATCCCGATTGGATTGAAGAACAACTCTCTTTAGCTCCTTTAGTTGAGAAGACTGTATTTGTCTCTCGCAATTGGATCTCTCTCGAGGAAGTGGCTCGAATAGAAGAGTTCTCCTCCCTTTTAGAAAGAGGATCTCTTCGGGATCCAAATGCCGAACAAGCGCTGCTTAAATACTGTGTCGATGATCGGACATTTTTTCGGATCGAATCGGTTGAAAAAATAAAAGAAAAACATATCGTCACTTTACAAGAGGCAAGAGATTCTGAAGTGCTCTGTTTGCTCACAGATCGCTTTTTAGAGGAGCAATACCCCAAAATCAGAACGGAACACCCCGAAAAATTCCAAGAAGGGGAGCAGTGGAAACCTTTTTCTTCTGTCGAAGAAGAGGTTGCAAAAGTTCTCTTCTCGAAAAAAATGAAACAGATCTGTAGAGAGGATTTGCCTGAGCATGAATATCCCTCTCATCGATTGGAAATGGCGACACAAATTGCACTCGCCTCTTTGCAAAAAAATCGAGAAGATTCAGAATGGCTCTCTGCGGGTCTAGACCCTCTCTCTGACCAATTCAAGATGGTCAAGACAGAGAGCCTCGTGCAAAAAACAACAGAGGATAAATGGATGAAAGAGCAATTATTTTCTCTAGAATCTGAACAATGGTCTTCCGTTTATGTTCCTGCAGATGGGAATATCTCTTTTATCTACTTAAGAGAAAACCGCCCTCATGGGGAGCCAATTCTAGGGCAAATTGCCTTGGGACAAGAGATCATTGCGTCAGATGCGCAACGTTACGTGGCGGATGCTTTGCTCTCTCAAATCAAAGAACAAAAATCGATTGTTATCCCAATCGAAAAGGACGTTGAATGAGTCTATTTGATGATATCCCCTCGTTATCTCCTGTCCAATTTTTTGGAGTTACCGCTGATTGTTTTTATCTGCGAGGTAAACTAAAAATGACAAAAGAATATCTCCTCCCATCGACTGCCGATTTGCTAGGAGAGAATTCGTTTGCCGATCTCTATATGGGTTGGAATATGGATAAAATAGCAATCATTTGTGATGTGCATGTCCCGTTTCAAAAAATAGGAGATACCGATTTTCTCAAAGGAGACAGTATAGAGCTCTTCTTCGATACGCGAGATATGAAGACGAAAGGGACCATTTCCCGATTTTGCCACCACTTCGTCTTTTTCCCCGCCCTCACGCAGAATTTTTATGGTCGAGAGATAACCCGTTTTCGCAGTGATGATGTGCACCGTCTCTGTCATCCAGAAGATCTCCAAGTCACTCCTCGCATTGAAAAAGAGGGATATTCTCTCTCTATAGAAATCCCAGCTCATTGCTTACACGGTTATGATCCTTTGAGTTTTTCTCGGATGGGATTTACCTATCGTATCAATCGAGCGGGAGGACCTCCTCAACATTTTGCTGTTTCTTCTGAGGAATATACCATTGAACAACATCCAGCAACTTGGGGTACTCTCCAGTTGCAAAGAGAGTAACTCTGATGTGGTTTACCCGTTCTCATGAATGGCTTTCTACAGATGGAATGGTCGGGATCACCTCCTATGCTCAGAAAGAGCTGGGGGAGGTGGTCTATATTCAGCTCCCCACTGTTGGACAACAGATCCAGGCGGGAGAGGCTGTTTGTGTCCTTGAATCAACGAAGGCAGCTGTTGATGTTTATGCTCCGATTTCAGGAAAGATCGTGGCTATCAATGGATCGCTTGTTGACACTCCTGCACTTGTCAATGAATCTCCCGAAAAGAAGGGTTGGCTCTTTCAGATCGCCCCTATTCATCTGGATGAATGCAAAGAACTCTTATCTCAAATAGCCTACAAATCGATGATCGGCAGTGCGTAAGCTCTTCGCTTTGATTCTCTTCTTTTTCTTAACCCTCTTTTTTGGAGAGACTCTTCTTTTATCTTTGGTTGGGATGGGTGCGAAGGTCTACTTTCGTCTCCATAAGGGATGGGATTTTGATTTTTCCTCGTTAACTTGGGAAAAAGGGGCGTTCGTCTGTTCGGATGTTTATCTCGAAGGGGCTCCTTTTTTTTCCTTAGAAATCCCCCGTGTTACAGTTTCTTTGTATCAAAAGCATGTAGAAATTGAGCGTCCCGAATTGTTTATCGGTCAAATGCCCTCTTTTGAAGGGGAAGGAAATTTTTCTTGGACCTGTTCTATTCAGGAGGGGATCTGGGGAGATGCCCGTTTTTCTTTTGAAAAACGGTCGATCGATGAAATCGGCACGGTTCATTTGGATTGGAAGGGGTCTAAGATTGTTTTAAAAGGAACCCGCGAAGGATCGACTACTTGGATTGATGTAAAGCTCCATGCGTTTGATCTCAACGTATTCCCTGAATGGAAAGGAGAGATCAACGGTTCTCTTTTGCTTTCCAGAGACGGGGCTCTTTGGATCGCTCACGAAGGAGCTATCAAAGGGAAAAATGTGAAGTATCTCAATTCCTTTGCAGGTCTATGTGGAGATCTCAATTGGGACTTGCCGATCCCAATTGACCTTCCTTCTTTAAAAGAGTCTCCCCCTTTCTTTGATCATGGTCATCTCCGCCTTTCTTTGTCTCAGGGGACCTTTTTTCTTCCTTCAGGTGAACTTGGAGATCTAAGAGGAGAACTGAGCTTCGATGGAAGTGCAGGAGGAAAATGGGATTTTTTCTCTTCTTTGCATACAAAACCTCTCCGCTTCCAAGGCCGAGCTTTTTTTCACAGTTTACAGCAGTGTTGGTTCTCTGCTGACTGGAGTTTCCCTAAAGGATCTTGTCGACTGGAAGGATCCGAGAAAGAGTGGGGGTTTCATCTCGATCTGTTTTCACAGGGAGTTGGTCCAGAAGAGGTTTTATTTGCTCAGGAGATTGCTTCTCTTTTAGGCGCTCCCTCTTTCCTTTGCACATTTGAGAAAGGATCCTTCGATGGGCAGTTCGAATTGCAGTATCGAAAGGGAGAAGGATGGGATACGAAGGCGATCGCATTTTCTGTTGCCGATTTAACTTTAAAAAACGGCGGATTTCTCTTTTCTTGTCGAGAGGCCAAATTGAAAGAGGATCTCGTTTCTTTTCAGGACGGATCGTTCTCTTTCCCGGGAAGTCTCTCTCCGATTCGAGGCAGTGGTGATCTCCATTTATTGACAGGGCAGGGCCATCTTCTAGGAGGCTGGGGCCGAGTTTCCTTTGATTGCGGATTAGAAAAAGAGGGATCTTCTTGTAAAGGGCACCTGCAATGGAAGGGAGTAAGTGAAGGAAGTCTTTCCTTTAGAGCCAAACAAGAGGGGAGTGTGGTGGCTTTTTCAATTCTTGAAGGGAATGGATCTCTTCTTCCTTGGGGCGCCATCGAACAGCTTGAGATGACGGGGGAAATGAGCCGAGAGGGGATCTCGTGTTTCAATGTGAGGGGGAGCGCGAACTTAGGAAAAAAAATCTCCTTTTTCGCACCGATTCTCCAAACAGAGGGGGTGTTTGATCTCCGTTTGGAAAAAGATTTTCTGGAGGTGGCCCGTTTTGTCGGATCCTCTCGATCGAACGAGATTTCTTTTGATCTAGGGAAAAGCCATTTTTTTGCCGTTCCGATCTCCTCCATAGAGAGTTCTTTTTCTTTGGAGGGGCTCAATCGTTTTGCAATGGAATGTGCGATCCCAGGAGAAATCGCCTCTCTTTTTTTTGCGATTCCCTCCTATTTTGAGAAGACTTGTAAGATAGGATTGATCGATTGTTCTTTCCTCTACGAAAAGGAGAAAGGGACGCACATTGATCTAGCTGGACGGGTGTGTGTCAAGGGAGAGTCATTCGATCTGCAGTGCGCGCTTTCCGGATCGCAGACAAACTGGAAACTGGACTGCCTTTCTTTTTGCGATTGGGTTTTTGAGGGAGATCTTGAATTTGGAAGGAGATCTATTGCCCTCTATCAAGGGAAGGGAAAACTCAACGACGGTGGCGAGATCCAGTTTTCGGCGAAATGTGAAGCATGGGATGATTGGGAGCTCGATTTTCGCTCTTTAAAAATTGATTTAGGGAAAATTCCTTATTTTGCAGAAAAGTCGGTACGGGGAGTGATCGAAGGATCGGGCCTGATCCACTGCAAAAAAGGGATTGAATCAGATTTTGATCTCTCCTTTCCTGAAATGAGTGTGGGCCGTTTTGCGTTTGAAAATCGGGGACCCTTGCATCTTTATTTGTCTTCCAAAGATGGTCTTTTCATGCGGGGAATCAACGGCCTTTTTACCGATCGGGACAAATCGCTTTCTCTTGCCGATTGTAAGATGGGTCTTCTCCAGTATCAATTTGACGAGAAGCGTTTTGTCTTCACCCATTCACAAATCTATTTAATGGAAGAATTTGATGAGAGAGAGCTTCTTTGTTCTCTATTTCAAAAAGAAGGACAGATTCCTTATGAAGATCTTTTTCAGAAAATAGCTCTGTTCAAACCCCTTCTTTGCATTGTTGATCTCTCTTGTTCATCCGATTTTTCGATCCTTTCTTGTTCGATCAAGGAGTTGGTGGTCCCCTTTGAAGGGGTTCCCTATCATCTCCATAATCTCCGGCTTGATGTAGATCCCAAAGAGTGGAAAATGAGTTTTGATCTGGAGCACCTCTCGCAATGGATACCGATGGATCTGAATGTAGTTTTTCGCCCTTCCCTTTGTGGGTCTTTAGTGATCGAAAATGGGATGAAGATCGATTGGTCGTATCAAAACGGGTGGAAAATCCATTCCATTGAAGGGAAATGTGCGGGGCTTGAAGCCTCTTTCCATTTAGATTCGGACGCCCTCATTGGGTCGTTTCGGTTTAACTGCCATCGATTAAAAGAACTTGTCCCTTTGGCGATCGCCGAAGTTTTTCAAGATCTTAAAATGGGTGATGGGTATGAGCTCATGGGGAAAGTGAGCACAGGGGAAAAGGGGCTTGCGTTTCAAGGTATTTTAAGTGGCAAAGAGATAGAGCTTTTTGGTTTTGAGTTTCGCAACCTCATTGCGCAAGTTGACCTGGCGTCCAATCATGTTTTTATTACCGATGTCAAAGTAAGCGACATCGCAGGGGTGATGAAGATTGATCGAATCATCGCAAAAGAAGAACCTGGATCTCCTTGGACTCTTTCCATTCCTCGTTTGACGATTTCCGAACTGCGCCCAAGCCTGTTGCATAAAGTGGGATCCCCTCCGGGAGAAATGACCCCTCTTCTCGTAAGACACCTCGAGATCAACAACCTGGAAGGTCTTTTGGAGGAGAGCCGTACCTATAAAGGGACAGGAGAGCTTTATTTTCTCAATTCGTACAGGCGCGAAAAATCGATCCTTGAGGTTCCCTCTGATTTGTTGAGTCGGATTGTGGGGCTCGATTTGGATCTCTTGATTCCTGTTTGCGGCACCCTCCACTATGAACTGCGCGATGGGGCGTTTCATTTTACAAAGCTTGAAGGAGCCTATAGCGAGAATCATCGTTCTGAATTTTTCTTAAGTTTTGATGAGATTTCTCCGACGCTTGATCTCGACTGGAATCTTCACTTGCTCATCACGATGAAACAATTTGTCCTCTTTAAGTTCACAGAATCGTTCATCATCTCGGTTTCGGGCAAACTCGATGAACCCAAATTCCAGTTGCAGAGGAAAAAGAGATTCTTAGGCGTTTTATAACTACGTTAAGGGAGTTTGTATTCCCCCCTTTTTGTCCTGTCTGTGGCTTGAATTGTGAGACAAAGCCTCTTTGCGCCACCTGCTGGTCCCACTGTTTCCCAGGCGATCTTTTAGGAAGATGTCCTCATTGTTTTGAAGAAGGGGAAGGGCTCTGCGGCACCTGTCGCAAGAAACCCCACATCCCTTTTGCGAGAGCATTTTTGTTGTTAGATACCCCTGCCGCCATCTATTTGGCCTCTCGACAGAAAGAGAGCCTCCCTTTTTTTGCCCTCCGTCTTTTGAGTGAGATCAACTGGGATTTGCCCGATGTTCTGATCCCGATGAAGAGCTCTCTTTCGTTAACTCAAGAACTTTCCTCTCTTTTAAACCTACCTATCGCCCCCGTTTTTGATCGGGGGATCGAGACAATTGAGGAGGGGAAAATTTGTCTTATCATCGACGAGGGGAGATCGCTGAGAGATACCCAAGAAGCGATTCGTTTCTTGTCTTTTGCTTTTCCAAAAAAAGGATATGTATTAAGTTTGTTTTCTTATGATCCTCGCGATTTTTCTTTCCCTAATTCTTCTTGTTTCCGTTAATTTGTTTGATTTATTGTACATTGACATAATTGTCTTTGTGTTGGTATAAACTGTATGCGTATACAGAAAGAACGATATGCCAGAAATTTGTAGGTTTTTAGGTATTTTGGTCTTCATGAGGTACAAAGAGCACAATCCTCCTCATTTTCATGTTTGGTACCAAGGAAAAGAGGCAATGTTTGCTATTAGTGATGGATCGCTCATAGAAGGAAAATTCCCCAAAAAAGAAACTAGCCTTGTAACGGCTTGGGCTATTCTCCGTAAAAAGAGCTCACAGAGAATTGGAATTTTCTCAAACAAGAAAAGCCCTTAAAAAAAATCGAACCATTGGAGTAAAATGCTTTATTCAATAAAAAAAGTTGAATACTTAGATGGTTATAAGCTGCGGCTCTATTTCAAGAACAAAATAGTATTGATCGTTGATCTGCGAAAAATCGTGAATGCGGCTAAAGATGTGCTTCTTCCTCTTAAAGATCTTGAATTCTTTAAGAAAGTGAAGTGTGAATATGGAACCATTGTTTGGCCTAATGGGGCTGATCTATGTCCCAATTTTCTACATTCTATAGGAGTGGAGGAAAAGAAAAGGAATAGTAGAGCAAGAAGAGTTCCTCTCCCCAAAAAAAGGAGCATTCGATCTAGACCAAAGGTCTCCTAGTCGGACTATACTCGTTCCAGTCCAAAAGGACCCCAAGCAAACCGAGTTAAAAGCTGTCAAATTTTCAATGAAAAATTGACGCTTTAAATCGGTTTGCTTGGGGTCCTTTTGGACTGGAACGAGTATATCTTTTCCAAAAAAAGGATATGTATTAAGTTTGTTTTCTTATGATCCTCGCGATTTTTCTTTCCCTTCTCTTTCTTGTGGTCATTTATCTAGGGTCTCGGATCGTTCCCCATGAAGAAGTGTGGATCGTTCAGAGATTCGGTAAATATTTACGCAAACTCGGCCCTGGCGCCAATTGGATCGTTCCCTTTATCGACGAAGTGGCCTACCGCCATTGCTTAAAAGAGCAGCCGCTCTTTGTTCCTGAGCAGACGGCCATCACGCAGGATAATGTGAGCGTCATATTGGACGGAATTGTCTATGTAAAGATTGTCGACCCAATCGGTGCCTCGTACGGGGTGAGAGATCCTATTCACGCTGTCATCCAGCTTTTCCAAACCACGATGCGCTCAGAAATCGGAAAACTTCCCCTCGACCAAACCTTTGAGGAGAGGGTATCGCTCAACGCAAAGATTGTGGAGGCGATCAACCTGGCGGCTCTCTCTTGGGGAGTTCGCTGTCTGCGCTGCGAGATCAAAGATATCAAAATGCCCGAAGATATTCGAAAGGCGATGGAACTTCAGATGACCGCGGAAAGACAAAAGCGGGCCCATATTTTGGAATCAGAAGGAATTCGGCAGTCGAAGATCAATGAGTCAGAAGGGCAGATGCAAGCCCAAATCAACATGGCCGAGGCAGCCCAAATAGAACGGGTGAGCAGAGCCAAAGCAGAAGCTGAGGCAATCGTGGCTCTTTCTGAGGCAACAGCGCAAAGTCTTGAGAGGATAGCGCGGGCGATCGACGCACAGAACGGGGAAAAAGCGGCTGCCTTACAGGTGGCCGAGAAATACATTGAAGCATTTGGACAGATCGCTAAGGAGGGAAACACCATTGTGTTACCCGCCCAGCTCCAACATCCAGCGAATATGGTGGCCGAGGCCCTTTCGATCTATGATCACATCAAACGGAAGAGTTCTCCCCACGCATTAGCAGAAAAATAATAAAAATTGGATGACTTTTAGTCCTCTTCGATTCAACGTAAGTAATTGAACGTCAGGGATATCCCACGCAGAGATGGGGGAGGTTTTCTCCGAGGTTCAATTGCTTGCAATCTAATAGATAGAATGTTTTTTCTTTAAATAATTCTTATTTTGAGGTAAATTCATAGTTATGAAAACCGAAGAAAATAAAGCATTGTCTATCCATGCAAAAAGAGGGGAGCTCCCTCTGTCAGTTTCTTCTGTTCTTTCTCTTGTGGTGCTAGACACCCTATCGATTATCCTCCCTGTCTAGGGGACATTACAAATCAAATCTCTTTCACACCAAAATTTAAGAAACCAAAAATGTGCAAAGTTTCGACTTTGTAAATTTTTTTAACAAAAAGGAAAATGATATGAAAAAACTTGTCGCGCTCATTCGTCTAGTCCAAGCCTATTTTGAACAATACAAACGGAGGGCTTGGTTATGTCGATGCACCAGTTGATGCGGTATAATGGATTTCGGCAAGATGCTGGGAATCAAAAGCGTTTCCTCCACAGATCCCCAGATTATCGCTATTTGGAAATTTGGAAAAAATCACAAGTCCATTTCCAAGAGCATTATAGCAATATCTATTTCTATCCAAAACTTGTCCACCAAATCTTGCGAACAACTGCTACTTCGAAAATGAAAGGCTTTGTTCCATTCATTCATGCGATGCCCTCCTCATTGCGTGTGATGGAGAAACTCTGGGAAATCGAGAGTCCCGATCATAAGGGGCTGCGATCTCCTCAGAGCTTTTATGCAACAAGGAGCTTTGAGGAGGCCTTGAGAGAAATCCCTTCAGAGTTAGAGCGATCCCGTAAGCCGGGGATCCTCTCAATGAGTTATGCTTTGACTTGCGGATCGAAGCATTGTGAAACAGCTGCCTCTTGGGGGTTTGCAAATCATTTTAAGAAAATGGAGATCAGCTTTTGTTTCGCAGAAGAATTGGCTACGTGGTTAAAGGCGTTTGGTCTTGCTCGGGATTCCTATTTTACACAAAAGGGGAGGTGGCTCATTCATGAATATGCACAATTAGAGGTGGGCGATTTTCTCGTTCTCAATATTCCCCCTAAGATGGTGAGTCGTTACGTGATCGACTCCCATCCTTATAACGTTCCCACGGGAAGGCAGGCTCTCGATGTGGCCTTTCATCCGGAGAGTTATGAAAAAGATCTACTCGAAGAACCCAAGACCCACATGGCCAGTTTGGTTCTTTGCAAAGATACTTTAGGTCCCAGCTCTCCACTCTCCATCATTCACGCAAACTCTTCTTCAGAAGTCGATGATTTTTGTGAAGGTGTCTCTTTGCGACCTATGCAGGAAATCGAGGTGTTTGATGGATTGGCAAGCCCTCTGCCTACTCATCAGGAAGAGGAGTATCTGTCTCGAAGGAAGGTTTTGGATGGGGAACTTGAGACGTATGCTGAGCTTTTTAAGGCCTATTTGCATGGCGCTTCATTAGTTCTTCAGGTCGTGCCTGAAGTGAGCTTCTGGACTTGGGATGGATCTGTTTGAAGACGGCGCAAAGCTTTAAATTCGGTTTTCTTGGGGTCAATATTGAATTAAATATTAACCCCAATTTTTTATTGAAAATTTGACGCTTTAAATCGGTTTGCTTCGGCTGCTTTTGGACTGGAAGGAGTATAATATTATCCGATGGGTGATTCATTTGCGCAAAAAAAATAATTTTTTTAAGAATTGAATCACTAAAATTGGTTGTTGCAAAAAATAAATAAAGAGAGTTCGGTAATTGACTTCGGTTAATTTTCTTGTGAAGAAGGGGCTTTTCTTTTCTGCTTCGAAAATCCAATTAGGGAAAGGGGCGGGAAGGAAAGTGGGAAGGTTTGAGAGAGGAAAAAAAAGTACTTCAGTTGTTTCAGAGGAAGTGGTGGCGGTTCCCTCCACAACAGAACATTCGTAGAGAAGAGTCGGTTTTGCGAGGCGATTGATCGGAAGATAGCGGGCCACCAATCTTTCTATTTTGACAGTAAAGCCTGTTTCTTCGACAATTTCTCGCAGCATCGCTGCTTCCTCTTCTTCTCCCTGATCGATCCCTCCACCGGGGAGTTCCCAAATTGGAATATCTTTTCGTTTGACGAGAAGGACAGAGGCGCGATCAGGAGAAAAAATGACCCCACGAACGCTTTCGGCTTGGATTTCTTTCATCTGTTTAGTTTCAAGTTGTTATAAAGGACACCTTTACGTTCAGCAAGAATGGATCGATGCTGCTTTTTTGGCAAGTAGCAAGGTGGGGACTCCTGATCCAAGGCAAAAACATCCCCCTTTAGGGCAGCGGCTTATTGTGGCGTGGGATTTGCCAAAGAGTTTGCTCTCCGAATGTTCTTGTGTAGTGGCCACTGTCCGTCTTTGGAATCAGACAGAAAAGATATTTACCTATCCCATCGAGCGAAGACGTGATGCGACCGCTTTTTTTATCCCCGAGGTAAATGAAGAGGAAAAGATTTTAACGTACCGGGTGGATATTCTTTCTCCGCTTGGAAAAGTGATCGAGACATGGGAGCATCATCTTTGGACGGAGCTCATTGCGATTTCTCCGAGTTCTTGATTAGCAAAGAGAAGGAGTTCTTTTGTCTCTTCCCATCCGATGCAGGCATCTGTAATTGAAATACCCGCTTCTAAAGGGAAGGCTCCTAACTGTTGTTTCCCTTCGCGTAAGTGACTTTCGACCATGAGACCTATGATCTCTTTGCTAGAGCTTTTCTTTTGCTCGATTACATTTTGCAATACAGATGCCTGGAGTCGATGGTTCTTTTGAGAGTTTCCGTGGGCGCAGTCGATCAATATGTTCTGTTCAAGGCCTTGATTTTTTAAGAGGGAAATAGCCTCTTTCACTGCGCTCGCGTCATAATTGGGCCCCTTGGCAGATCCTCGCAACACAAGATGGGTGAAAGGGTTTCCTTTGGTTTGCTTACCAAAGATTTTTCCCTCTGGATTGATACTCAAGTGAGTATGGCTTATTCGGGCAGAGATTATCCCATCAATTGCACTATCGAGCTCACCGTGAATTGCGTTTTTAAAACCGATTGGAAAGGGCATCCCTGAGGCCAGTTGCCTGTGAGGTTGGGAAGCTGATGTCCTCGCTCCGATCATCCCCCAGGTGATCAGCTTTTCAAAATAGGGAGTGATGAGGGGATCGAGTAGTTCGGTTGCGCAAGGGACTCCGAGTTGGTTGAGTTTGATCAGGAGTTTTCTTCCTTCTTTGATCCCTTCCACAAAATGGTGAGAACCATCTAGGTGGGGGTCATAAACAAATCCTTTCCACCCAGATCTGGTTCTTGGCTTTTCGAGAAAAACGCGCATTACTAAAAAGAGGTGAGGCACTTGAATTTCTATCTGTTTTAGGCGGATGGCGTATTCGATCGCCTCTTCGGGACGGTGTATTGAGCAAGGACCTACAAGAACAGCTAATTTGGGAGAGGCTTTTCCCAAAATTTGGATCGCTTTTTCTCGGCAGTCTTGGACGAAATGGACTACTTCTTGAGGGTAGGGATCGCTTTGTTCAACTTCAATCAGAGAGGGGATGTATACCATGGAAATTAGTTTTCAATGTTGCGGCGAACCATCTGTACCTGCTTGCGCAGAGTCTCGTTCATTTGGATTTGATCGGAAATCTTTTTCCAAGCGTGGAGGAGGGTCGAGTGGGTTTTTCCGCCAAATGACGAGGCGATTTTCATGAGAGAATCATCGATCATTTCTTTAGCAAGATACATAGCCACTTGTCTTGCAAGTGCAATCTCTTTATGTCTCGATTCTCCTTTGATTTCTGAAATGCGCACCTCAAAAACAGCCGCGACACTTTTTAAAATCTCTTCTACCGAAATGCGCTTCATTGGCCCATTACCTTGGAACATTTCGCTTAGGATTTTTTCGACCACTTCTTCATTCATTTGTGTAGACATCAGGCGGGAATGGGCAGAGAGGCGATTGATAGCTCCTTCGATTTGTCGGACATTATTATAGATGTGTTCGGCGATGAAAAACGCAATTTGATTGGGGATGTTGAGTCCTCTTGTTTCGGATTTATGTTTGATGATAGCTACCCTCGTTTCGAGGTCGGGAATGCTCATGTGAGCGACTAGCCCCCATTCCATCCGGGCGACCATCCGTTCGGAGAGTTTCAATTGGGTAGGCGGTTTATCAGAAGTGATGACGATCTGCTTGTTTTGATTGAGAAGGGCTTCAAACGTATTACAAAATTCTTCTTCGAAATTGAGACGGTTTTGTAAGAATTGAATATCATCGATGAGCAGGACATCGAGTGTCCGGTAGTATCGTTTCATTTTATCAATCGATTTGGATCTGAGGGCGTCGACAATATCGTTGATGAACGATTCGGTGGTGATGAGTTGCACCTTTTGTTTTTTGTGGTGCTCCTGGACGTAGTGACCGATGCTGTGAAGGAGATGGGTTTTTCCGAGTCCTACCCCACCGTGAATGAAGAGAGGGTTGTACGACTTACCAGGTCTTGCTGCGATCCCGAAGGCGGCCGATTTCACAAATTGGTTGGAGGGGCCTTCAATGAAGTTTTCAAATGTATATAAAGGATTGAGTCTGAGTTGAGAGATAGCCGGTTCTTCCACTTCATGAAGATTGGGCATCGAAAGAATTGGTTTTTCTTCGACCGCAATCTGAAAAACGATGGCAGGATCTCCATTGCTTTGTAAAGGGAGGAAGTCCGCCAAAATCTCTTTGAAGTTATCGAGGAGATATTCTTTGACGAAGATGTTGGGGACTTGGATCGTGATTTTCTCTAAAGAGGAATCAATCAGTTCAATTGGGGCAATCCAGTTCTGAAATTCGGCGGCCGAGCACCGATTTTCAATGAATTCGATGAACTGGGTCCATCCACTTTTGACATCACATTCCAACATGAGCCTTAACTTATACCAAGGATCTTTTACTTTGAAGGAGAAAAAATATTCCTTCTCGGCCGAAAAACAGAGCTTGTGTATGCTGAAGAATATGACGTTAAAACCAAAAACGATCGATGATCTAGGGATCGACGCGTCGATTCGGTATGCGAAAGACCAAGAGCTTTTGGAGCCTCGCCTCCTTTCCGAGGCGCAGCTCATCTCGAACAAGACAACTGTATCTGTTTTAAGACCTCATCTTCCCAACGAGTTTGCGGAGAAGTTTGGTTTTAAACAGCAGACTTTGTGGGCCACTTTTTCGCCTCCTCCCGCCTATTTTTCTTCGAGCCCCGATCTTTTTTCCTATCAGCTGATTCCTTCTCTTTGGCGTTCAGAGGAGATGCAAGAGCAAGATCCGGTTCTTCTTGTAGAAGAGGGTCTTCAAAGAGAGAGACCCCAAGATCAATCTGACGAAGAACAAAAGGAAGAAGAGGAAGAGAAAAAGGTCATCGTTGCCCTGATCGAATGTATGGGAAGGATCGACCAGTCTCTTGAGCTCATCAACGCTCGGCGCAATCAATACCAAAGAGGATAACTGTGAGACAGACCGATTGGAAGCACGTGTTGGGATGGGGAAGTGAGAACATGGACGATCTGCGAGCCGTTGCTTACACCTATATTAGGCAGGGAGTTTATGAAGTAGCCCTCACTTTTTTTAGCGCTCTTGTAGTCTTAGACAGGCTCAATCGCTACGATTTACAAACTCTTGGCGCCCTTTATCTCCAATTAGGGAAGGGGGAAGAGGCTCTTCATTATCTCAATTGGGCTCTCAAACTCGAACCAACCCACCTCCCGACACAACTCAATCGAGCCAAAGCTCTTTTCATGACGGGAGACAAATCCCGGGGCATCGCGCAAGCAGCTTCTCTTGCAAGACACACAGAAAGCAAAGAGATTGCAGATCAAGCAGCAGCTCTTCTTCTCGCTCATCGCCCCTAATACCCCTTCAAGTCTAGTCTTCCTAGATCAAGTTGTGAACAGAGGTTTCTGCCCTCCTGTGGGATGTTCTTAATCTACTTATAATCAGTATGTTGCAATCGTATTTTGGGGGCTTGTGAGCGGGGGTTTTGAACAAGTTTCCCACAATTTCCCACAATCATTTTTCGGGTTGTAACAAGCTCTAAAAGAGGGGGATCGGAAGTGGTTGCGATTTCTAAAGTGGAAAAGGGATTGCGCGATTTTGAGGTTGGTGGCTAAGATGTGGGAAAACGTGGGAATACGCATGGGTGCGTTCTTCTTCTCTGGATCTCATACAGCAAAACTCGACGAGAAAGGGCGCTTTGTCCTGCCTCAAGAGATGCGCTTTGGTTTGGTAGAAGAGGGGAAGTGTGAGTTCACCATCGGTCTTGGTTTGGGTGGGTGTCTTGCGATCTACAAAAAAAGTGTGATCCAAAAAATTGTCGAAAAGTTTCAGGCCAATCAACATGTGGCCAAGTTTCAGAAGTTCTTCACTCTCTTTTTCTCAACGCTCTATCAGACAGAATGCGACAAAGTGGGTCGAGTTATGTTACCTGCGGCTTTGAAAGAGGCGGTAGGCATTGATAAAGAGATGGTGATCGCGGGTGTGATGGACAAGATTGAACTTTGGCCAAAACATGTATATGACGCCAATTTGCGAAGTCTTTTGGAGGGAACTTCTCCTGGATTTACTCTCGCTCAAATGACCGAAGAGGCTTTTGCACTTCTTCAAGAAGAACCTAAGACGGTAGGAGAGGCGGTTGAGTCAGTGATGAATCCTGCCTATTTCCCTAGTTAATGGACCATATCCCCGTTTTACTATCCGAAGTGGTGCTTGGTTTTGAAGGGGTTCCTCTGAAGGTCTTCTTTGATGGAACGGTGGGCGCAGGCGGGCATGCGGCGGCGATTTTAGAAGCGCATCCTGAGATCACCCACTACCTGGCCTGTGATCGAGATGAGACCTCTCTTGCGATGGCAAAGGAACGGCTCAAACCGTGGTGGGAAAAGGTGGAATGGATTTTCGGTCCGTTTGCTGATATCGAACGGTATCTGAAAGAAAGAAAAATCGGTTCGATTGATGGATTTTTGATCGATATTGGGGTTTCTTCGATGCAGCTCGATGATCTATCTCGAGGGTTTAGTTTTCGAGGTGATGCTTTTCTCGACATGAGGATGGATCGGTCCAGAGGAGAAACAGCGGCTGATTTGATCGCTCGCTTAAGAGAAGATGAGCTCGCTCGCATCTTCTTTGAGTATGGCGAAGAGTTTCGCTCGAGAGCTGCTGCGAAAGCCATTGTGACGGCGAGGAAAAAAAGGGCGATCGAGACAACAAAGGAACTGCTCTCTGTTTTAGAGCCAGTTCTCCGAAAGGGGAAGATTCACTTTGCGACCAAAGTGTTTCAGGCTCTTAGGATTGCAGTGAACGACGAGCTGGGCCAGTTGAAACAAGGGCTCGACGGAGCGATCTCTCATCTGTCTTTTGGAGGCCGTCTTGCCGTGATTTCATTTCACAGTCTGGAGGATCGGATTGTGAAATGGCGCATAAAAGAAGATCCTCACTTAGAGGTGCTCCATAAAAAGCCTTTGGAGGCGTCTTTAGAAGAGTGTAAAAAAAATCCAAGGGCTCGCAGCGCGAAATTAAGGATCGCAAAGAAGGTTTGACCTATGCGACAATCTCTACTCCAAATTGGGTTTGTTTTTTTCTGCATCGGATTTTGTCTCTACTCGTATTTAAATGAGCAAAATGCGTTGACTCGAGTTAAAATGCAATTACCTCAAAAAGAAAAGGAGCTCCAGATGATTCGAGAAGAAATGCGCCGGTTGTCTTATCAAGTTGATCAATTTGAAAATCCTTCCCATCTCATTGAGATTGCTCATCGTCCTGAATTTAGTCATTTGAAGCACCCTGCTTTGAAAGAGATTTTGACCGTTCCAGATGAAGCTCTCGCTTCTTGCTCTGATTAAAGATGAAACCGATGAAAGGCATTTCTTCTCAGGAAAGACTCCGTCTTCTCTATCTCGCGGTCTTTCTCTCTTTTCTTTTTTGTCTTTTGGTGGTTCGTTTCTATCAGATTCAAATTGTCCAGGGAGAAAAGTGGCGACAAATCGCTTTGTCCCAGCATCAACACATTCTTACAGAGCCTTTTATGCGAGGCTCCTTCTTTTCCAATACAGCCGTCAAGCCAGGTCATCCCGAAGAGAGTCAGCCATTTGTTCTCGATGTACTCAAATACCATCTGTTTGTGGACCCAGCTTCGATCCGGGAAGAGGTGCGACCTCAATTAGCCCTTGAGTTGGAGGCGCGATTAGGAGGGGAGAAAGTTTTTCCCGAATTGCAAAAGAAAAGTAGATCTCGCCGTATTGCTCAATGGCTCGATCAGGAGGAGAAAAAAAAGATCGAAGAGTGGTGGGGACGATTTTGTCTTGAGTATCGATTGCCTCGCAATGCCATTTTTTTCCTTCCCGATTACAAGCGCTCCTATCCCTTTGGATCGATGCTCGGAAGTGTTCTTCATACGATTCAATGGGAAAAAGATCCAAAGACACATCAGGGGGTTCCGACTGGTGGATTGGAACTGATGTACGATTCTTTTTTAAAAGGGAAGCCGGGGAAACGGTTGATGGTTCGCTCTCCGAGGCGTCCCTTGGATATGGGGAAAGTGTTAGAGGCTCCTGAAAATGGGGCCGATATTTATCTAACAATCAATCATTATATTCAGGCGATCACAGAATCTGAGCTGGTCAAAGGGGTACAAGCGGTCGGCGGCAGGGGGGGCTGGGCGGTGATGATGGACCCGTCTACCGGGGAGATTCTGGCTCTTGCTCAAACTCCGAATTTTGATCCCATCCATTATGCCGATTATTTCAACGACCCAAATTTGCTCGAATTCACCAAGGTGAAAGCGGTCACTGAGTGCTTTGAGCCCGGTTCGATTTTAAAACCGCTGAACGCAGCTCTCTGTTTAAAGGCAAATGAGGAACTGGCAAAAAAAAATCGCCCTCCTCTTTTTTTGCCTGATGAAAAGATCCCCACTTCGAATGGATGGTTCCCGGGAAGACCTTTTCCATTAAAAGATGGAAGAGTGCATCGCTATTTGAATATGGATTTAGCTTTGCAAAAGTCATCGAATATTTACATGGCTTCCATCATAGGGCGACTGGTCGATACGATGGGAGATCTTTGGTATCGGCAAGCGCTTGCTGATATTTTTGGGTTGGGGAAAAAGACGAATGTCGAATTGCCGGCCGAAAATCCAGGACTTCTTCCGACACCTGGAAAACTCCATCCCAATGGAAAGCTCGAGTGGTCTCTTCCCACGCCTTACTCTCTTGCGATCGGGTATAATGTACTCGTCAATAGCATCCAGATTGTGAGGGCTTATGGAATCCTGTGCAATGGCGGCTATGCCATTCAGCCTCATATCGTGCAGAAAATCATCAAGACCCTTCCCGATGGGAGAAAAGAGCAGCTCCTCGATCATACTCATCTGCAAAAAGGGGAGAGGTTGCTCAGTCGGGAAGTCGTTGATACGGTGATCCGAGGGCTCAAGTACACCACAAAAGAGGGGGGATCTTCTAAGAGGGCTGATATTTACGGCTACACTGAAGGGGGTAAATCGGGAACTGCCGAAAAAATTGTCGATGGAGCCTATTCCAAGACCCATAATATCTCTTCTTTTGTTGGGTTTGCACCGGCGACCCATCCCCGATTCGTTCTCCTTGTTTCTGTGGATGATCCGGAGGCTAAATGGATCCCGGGAATAGGGAAGCAGCAGCTTGGGGGGGCTTCGGCGGGCCCGATTTTTCGAGAAATTGCACTAAAAGCGTTGCAATATTTAGGTGTTGCCCCTGATGATCCTTACGGTTATCCGAAGGGAGATCCCCGCCGTGATCCAGAAAAAGCCGATTGGGCACGAGAAGTCGAACAATTGAAGAGAACCTACGAAGAGTGGAACGGGCCATGAAACTCAAAGAGATGCTCAAAGGTGTGAAAGGAGTCGAGGTGCGGGGCTCTAAAGAGATTGAGATCACCGGTATTACGACCGATTCTCGCAGAGTAGGGCCCGGTTTTTTGTTCATTGCGAAGAAAGGCAATCAATTCGATGGGCATGCCTATATCCCACAGGCAATTGAAGCGGGGGCGAGAGCTGTTGTGACCGATTTATATGATCCGTTTATTTTAGCTACCCAGATCATCACATCGGATCCGAACCGCCTTGAGGCTCTTTTGGCTTCCCAGTATTATCGTTTTCCCTCGAAAGAGCTGTTTGTGGTCGGTGTAACGGGAACGAAAGGGAAAACAACGACCACCTATTTGGTTCGGCATCTCTTGGCGACAAGAGGTGAGAAGGCAGGACTTATCGGTACGATCGAAACGTGGATTGGAGAAGAGCGGTTTCCTTCCGAATACACAACGGCCGGAGCCGCATTCAATCAGAAGTTACTCCGCGAGATGGTCAATCAAGGGGTTAAAAGCGCTGTTCTCGAAGTCTCGTCGCATGGACTTCATCAAGGACGGGTGGATCAGATTGATTTTGATGTGGGAGTTTTCACCAATTTAAGTCCTGATCATCTCGATTACCACAAAACTATAGAAGCTTATGCAGAGGCAAAACGGAGTTTATTTGAGAAAGTTTCAGGCGTTGCCGTATTGAATGGGGACGACCCCTGGAGCTCCTTTATGCGAGGCAATCAAGAGGTTCTGCTGGTTGGAATTGAGAATGCCTGCCACTTGAGGGCAGAAAATGTGATCCTTTCTCCAAACGGCCTCTCGTTTACAGTTGAGGGAATTCCCTTTACCTCTTGTTTGATGGGTCAGTTTAACGTCTACAACCTCTTATCAGCCATTGGAGTGGGGAAAGTAAAAGGTCTCTCGATCCAAGAGATGAGCGACTTGCTCATCGATTTTCCCGGGGTCCCGGGTCGATTAGAAAGAGTTCCCAATCAGAAGGGGGTTCACGTATTTGTCGATTATGCTCACACTGGCGAATCTCTTGGCTTTGCTTTAGCTACGTTGCGAAGGCAAACAAAGGGAAGGCTTCTGGTTGTGTTTGGTTGCGGAGGAGATCGAGATCCAAGGCGCAGATCAGGTATGGCCGAGGCAGCTGAGCGATACGCCGACCTTTCGATCATTACAACCGATAATCCACGAAGCGAAGATCCAGAGAAGATTGCTAGAGAGATTTTTGAACGTTTTGTCTCTAAGAAAAACGTGTTGATCGAGCTCAATCGAAGAGAAGCCATTCGGAAAGCCCTAGAGCGAGCAGAAAAAGACGATTGCGTATTGATCGCCGGTAAAGGGCATGAAAAAGTACAGATTTTTTTTTCTCGAACTGTTAGTTTTGATGATGTCCTAGTGGCCAAAGAGGTCGAATGATCCGTTTGTTGTTCCTTTTCTTTTTGCTTCCATTTTTGTATGCGGGAAAAGGTCCTGCCCACACCCTTCCTGCCCAAGTGGGACAGACGGTGGTGATCGACGCAGGGCACGGAGGCGCTGATCGAGGAACGAAATCTCGAGCCCCCTTTTGCGAAGAGAAGCGGCTTTGTTTGCAAACAGCCCGTTTGGTGAAACGGTATCTCGATCAACTGGGTTATCACGTCATCATGACGAGGACCAATGACGCCTTCATCCCTCTTTCTCGCCGCGTTGAAATCGCCGAACAGGCAAGCAGTTCGATTTTTGTCAGTATCCACTTCAATTCTGCGAGGAACCCAACTGCTCACGGAATCGAGGTGTTCTTTTTCGACGCAAAGGAAAACAAGTCACGCACTATTGCTTCTAAGCGTCTTGCTGAGGCAATTTTGCCAGGCGTGATTCGGCGTACGCTCGCCCGTTCTAGAGGAGTTAAGAAAGGAAACTACTATGTACTTCGAGAAAATTCCATTCCGGCAGTGATCATCGAAGGAGGATTCATTTCGAATCCTCAGGAATGCGCCCAGTTAAAAGACTTTGAGTACCAAGATAAACTCGCTCGAGGCATTGCGGACGGCATCGATCGCTACTTCAAATTTAATTAATATCTCGACTTTGTACATTTTTTGAACGAGTATAAAATGCGTCCTTGGCGGGAGTTGAACCTGCGACCTGTCGCTTAGGAGGCGACCGCTCTATCCACTGAGCTACAAGGACAATATTAACCATTTTTGAGCTGGCAATTTGGGGCAACTCCCAGGAAAGCGAACGCAAAAATCTGGTTACTAGGAAAAAAGTCGTTCTTTCGTATATCTTCTGTGCGAGTTTATAGAGAAGGTGGACTTTTTTTCAATTTGCCTCTTAAATCAGGATCTTGTATTCCAAAATTGAGACGTCTCATCGAGCAGTTATGAAACAGTTAGATCAGTTTTTCGGGGAGAAAAACGACAGTCCCTCTCTCTTTCTCTGGCAGACAATCGGCCCTCTTTTTATTCTTTGCACTTTTGCTCTAGCTCCCAACAATATTTTTCTTTTTCTTGCAGGCGTTGTGGGGCTTTTCCTTTCCGCACGCTTCCAAATCAAAGGATTTGCCCTCTCTGTTCTTGTTTTAGCTATGGTGGCTCTAGGGCAGCATTTTGTGTTAGATAATCATCATCTTTGGTTTTTTGGGGTGGAGGGGTCTTATGCTTTTGCTTTTTTTATCACTGCCCTCAATTCAGAAAAGCATAACCTCTTTGTCTCGTCTCTTTTTTCTCAATTACAGGCCCGCAGTTCTTCGATCGCAAATCTTGAGCAAGAATTTATTTCTTCTCGAGAAATGGCGACAAAAAAAGAGCTTGAGAGGAGCCTGACCATTGAAGGATTGCAAAAAGAACTCCAAGAAGTGCAAGAACAAACCTCTTCTTTGGTTGTATTGAATGAAGTACTGAGAAAATCTGCAGCCTCGAAAGCAGTGGATGTTGAGTTTTTAGAAAACGATATCCTCGATCTACAACGAAAAATGGAAGAACTGTCGCTCGAAAAGGGGCGGCTCCTCAATGAAATTTCTCGTTTCAAACATCCTGAGGATGTTTTAACCGAGCACCAAAAATTGATTGACGCGCTCAATGAAGAGAGGAAAGAAAAAGAGCAATTATTGATTGTGAATATGACCCTATCGCGGCTTCACGCCGATGAAAATGCAAGAGCGCAGACGATTTGCTCTCAGGTGGTCTCTTTAGAAGAGGAAAACCGAGAATTAAAGAAGCAAGTTGAGACGAACAAGTCTCAAGTCGGAGAACTGAATGCGAAAATCGAAGAACTGATGAGCGAAAGAGGCCGTTATGATACCTCTGTGTCAGGATTTGAAGAGATGCGCAATCAATACAAATTCCTCCAAGACAGGTTGCGGCAAGCCGAAGGGCAGATGGTTGCAAGATCTGAAGAGGGAAGGGTGAGTCTCTCCTCTTCATCTCCCTATCCTTCTCCTCGTGAAGTCGTTCTCACTCCTGAGATTTTACACGACTATGTCCCCAAAGTGGAAGTAGTCTCGCTCCATCAGCGCATTCAAGAGCTTCTCGCAGTGAAACATCTGTATGATCAGCTGATCAAGCAGTTTGGACAGCAAAAAGAAGTGTTGCATAAGACAAGAAAGCAGCTTTTCCAAGCCGATACAGAGTTAGAGACTTTGAAACGGCAGTTGGAGATGAAGGAGATGGGAGTTGATCCTATTTTCAATGGGCTGTTGAGCGAGATGGATCTGATCGATCATGAATTGAACCTTCTGCGACAAGAGAATCGAGATTTACAAGAAATCATCTCCCGCCTTATCGAAGGAGGAGTTCCTTCCCCATCTAAGAAGAAGCAAGAGACCCCCCCGGCTAAAAAGAAAAAAGACCTAGATGTGCCAGGTCAAGGCTTTTTATTTTAGAGATAGTTGCAGTCTTCTTGGGGCAAGGGGGCAGTTGAAAGCTACTTCAGAAGGGTAAGAACTTCACAGCCAGTCTCTGTGATGAGAAGAGTGTGTTCCCATTGGGCTGAGGCTCTCCCGTCTCTTGTTCTAGCAGTCCACTGATCGCCTGGATCGATCACCGCTTCTCTTACCCCCGCGTTGATCATGGGCTCGATGGTGAAGGTCATTCCGGGGATCATCTCGATATTGATCTGATTGTAGTGGTGGGGAATTTCGGGCGATTCGTGAAAATCGACTCCGACGCCGTGTCCGACGAATTGGTTGACCACGGAACAGCCTTGCGAGGAGGCAAAATCTTCAATCGCCTCTCCAATTTCCCAGACCAAAGCCCCTGGCCGGCAAACACGGATCCCTTTTTCGAGGCAAATTCGGGAAACTTCCACCACCTTTTTCTTCTCTTCAGAGACCTCGCCAATCATTACCATCCGGCTCGCATCGCCAAAAAAACCATCCACAATGCAAGAGACATCGATATTGAGAATATCCCCTTCCTGCAGGGGGCGCAGGTCAGGGATTCCATGACAGATCACTTCGTTGAGCGAGGTGCAGATTGTTTTAGGATAGGGCGGAGAACCGTAGCCGAGAGGGGCAGGAATAGCTCCCAAATCGCGGTGGAGTTTTTGAGAGAGTTCATCGAGAGAAATGGTGGTGACCCCTTTTTGGGCCGCTTTACAAAGCTCATCTAAAATATGGGCCGTTACTTGGCATGCTTTACGGATTTTTTTAATCTGTTCTTCTGTTTTGATCAGAATCCCATATTTTTTTGAATAGAGATGGGAGAGCGATTGTTCTGGGGGAAGCGTGGGATAATGACATTTTTTCCACTTCTTTCCACTTTGGCACCAACAGGGGTCGTTTCGCGTAATCATCATGGCATCTAGTATACGATTTTGTGGAGAAAAAGGCCATGAGAGGGTGCGGTCACCCCCCCTTTTTTTCGATCGCGGGCGGCAAGAATATGGGGAATTGAGTCGGGGGCGATTTTCTTTTGTCCAACGTTGGCAAGTGTCCCGGCAATGATTCTTGCCATCTTGTATAGAAATCGATCCCCCCTCAGGATCAATTGGATACGGTTTCGAGGAAGATGTTCCCAGTCAAGCGAAAGGATCGTACAGATGGGTTTTTTTTCTTCTTCGCCCGAAAACGAGGTAAAGTCATGGGTTCCTAAGAGATAGGAAGCCGCCTGTTGCATTAAAGAAAGATCGAGCTTTTGATGGATGGGCCATGCATAGAGCCGGTCGATCGGTTCTTGGAAAGAGGCATTAGAAATTTTGTAGTGGTACTCTTTTGATTTTGCATCAAGCGTCGGATGAAAATGGTCGGGGACGGTGGTTACCGAGAGGCCTCGGATGTCAAGGGGCAGATGAGCGTTTAAGGCTTTTAGCAGCCGATGGGGATCCCACGGTTTTTGTAATGAAAAGCTGACAATTTGCTCTTCGGCATGGACCCCACGGTCGGTGCGACTTGCAGCTTCGGGAGTCACCTCTTCATGAGAAACTCTGAAGATAGCCTGCTGGAGAGATTCTTGGATTGAGGGGTCTGTTTTTGTCTTTTGCCATCCAAAATAGGCAGTTCCATCATAGGTAAGGGCGAGTTTGAATTTCATTGTTCCATGAATCGACGGACACCGGTTAAAAACATTTCAACCGAGATGAGAATTAAAATCAGTCCCATCAGTCGTTCCATCGCAATAAGGCCTCTCCATCCCAGAACGGATTTTAAGAAGGAGGCGGCGAGTAAGACGACGAGGGAGGCTGCCCAGGCGATCAAGATCGCTCCCACGATCACAAGGCTATTGATTTCTTGTCGTGAATAGATCATCACCGCGGCAAGGACAGCAGGGCCTGCCACAAAGGGAACTGCAAGAGGGACAATAAAAGGTTCGCGCTGTTCAGGAAGATTTTCATTTGGGTATTCATCTGAAGGGAAGATCATCTTTAAGCAAATGATGAATAAGATGAGCCCTCCCGCGATTTGGATCGTGCTGTCAGAGATATCAAGAAAATGCATCAGCCCATCGCCTAAGTACATGAAGAGAATGATGATGAGGAGCGCAATTGCCATTTCTCGGAGGATGACGATCCTCTGTCTTCTCGGGTTCAAATTTTTCAATAAGCTCAAATAGAGAGGAATATTGCCAATTGAGTCCATTAGGAGGAAAAGAGAGAAGGCAAAGGAAAACAGGTTCATGGCTTCATCTTACGCAATAAAGGCCATCTAGACAATCGCTTTTTTGAGATGTTCATGTTCAAAAGCCGAAGCCATACGGTCGATCTCCTCGTTTTTGATTTCAGTCGGAGTTGGATTCAGATCATAGGTGGGAGAAAGGTGCCATCCTAAAGGATTATGATACAGAAACGGGCGATTGTGCAGATGATCATCAGTTCAATGAGATCTTCTTGAGGGGGTCCACTCATTTGCCGGCTCGCGTCGGCGATCTCGAGATAGCTATGGACCCCGTTTCCTTTACTTGGAGAGCGCTCATAGCAGAAAGAAAGGGAATGAGGAGAATTCTTTTTTTCCCTACTTGTTCTAGCCGCCGCCTCATTCAGAGCCAGTCCAACTGGGATGGGTGTGGATTTAATGTCCATATATCTACTATTGTGCAGAATTTGACGTATTATCTGGAGTGTATTTCTTCTGTTTTTAACGGTAAGTTAGTTGTGTTTTTTTGCGTGGAGGGGAGAAGGCTTAATTGTGGGTGGTTTGGCCGTGGTAGCGATGGAATGCCAAAGGCGATCCATGAACGTTTTTTGGGTTTCATTGAGGTGGTGGAGGATGAGGATGCAATCGCTATTTTTAGCAAAGGCAGCCTTGGTCCAGTTGGCAGACCCCGTGACGAGGGTATGGTCATCGATGTAGAGGAGCTTGTGGTGCATCAGTTGGCTTCCCTGGCTTGTGAGGATTTTGACTCCTCCTCTCTGGAGTTCCTCGACGGCATTTGCGCTCGCCCCAAGTGAGGAATGCATATCGAGTACGACGGTCACATCGACCCCTCTTTTTTTTGCTTCAATGCACTCATTGATGAGGACTGGGTGGGTAAGAGTGAAGAGAGCGATTTTCACTGATTTTCTCGCGGTTCGAATCTTTTTTTTTAGATCAGCGAGAGCATGCCCCTTCGGATCGGGTAAGAGCCAAAGTTCGATGCTTTGCCCACCAACAGTAGTTTTCATGTAGCCATTTGCATGAGGCACCTTCTCTTTGAGAAAGCGAGCGACGGTGGGAGATGCGAGAGCGATCAGAAGGTTGTCGTGGATTTTAAGCGATGAGGTTGTGAAGTTGGTCGACCCGAGGAAAACGAGTTCATCGTCGAGAATAAGGATTTTTTGGTGCATGATCCCATTGAGGTGGATCGGATGGAGCTCTCCTCCGGAAAGCACTTTTTTGAGATCCGGAGACCCTTTCGCATCGTAGTAGATTGTGACAGGGACCTCTTGGTCGATTTTTTCATGGAGTGTTTTGAGAATCGCCCCGTCACTTAAGCCAAACATGCAGAGAAAGATGGAGGACCTCGCTTTTTGGATCGAGCGAAGGAGCGGCTCTCGGATATCCTCTCGGGAAGGATTGCTATAGAGGCGAGGAGGTTCAGAGAGTTTGGGGAGGGTAGGGGTGAGAGATTTCCAGACGAGCCAGGTACAAAAGAGACAGGTGAATAAGAGGAAATAGGGGAAAGGCTTTCTTTGAGGAAAGCCTTTCGAAGCCTCGGAGTTAAACCCGAACACCTTTTTTTCTGAGTGTGCGGACGACTGCGCTAATCCCGTTCTTATCGATAGTTCTCAGGCCCGCCGCAGAGACGCGGATGGTGACAAAACGCTTTTCTTCAGGAACCCATAAACGTTTTTCTTGAAGGTTGGGTTTGAATCGGCGGTTGGTGCACCCGGTGATCTTAAGACCGATCCCTTTTTTCTTTTTCGCAATCCCGCGGAGAGTATAGCTTCTTCCAAATCGGGGTCTTTTCCCTGTGACGACGCATGTTCTGGGCATAGAAATTCCTAAATTTAGACTTGAATGAGGGACCATTTTCCCAGGTTGCAGAGTTTTGCGCAAGGGGCAATTTTAAGGCGGATATAATGGTCCCAAAATTCGGACCATTATATACTCATTCCACTCCAAAATGGCCCAAGAAAACCGAATTTAAAGCATCAAATTTTCAATAAAAAATTGGGGTTAATATTAATTCAATATTGACCCCAATTTTTTATTGGAAATTTGATAGCTTTAAATCGGCTTGCT